>CANNNH010000103.1 GCA_947505915.1 Comamonadaceae bacterium | reverse complement strand
GAAAAGAAAGTCAGCGAAGACCGCATGGCCGGCCCACGTGATGTCAAAGTACTCAAGAACAGCAGCCGCTACGGCCAGCGCCCCGAGGTCAAAACCCTGCGGGTGCTTGGCAACCAGCGCCTGACCCCGGGCGGCAGCGTCAAGCGGGCCAAAAAACCCAAGCAGCGCAGCCTCAAAAAATCAGCACAGGACTGAACCTGCACACCTTTTTTTAGCGCAACACCCCAGCTCAGACGCCATGACCAACCCCTTGCTTGCCACCGCCCCGCTCCCTCTGTTTGACCAAATCAAGCCCGAGCATGTCAGCGCCGCCATGGATGAACTGCTGGCCCGAGCCGAAGCAGCTTTGAGCGAAGTCACCCAGGCCGGTTTCCCGGCCAGCTGGACTGGTATCTCTCGGGTGCTGGACGTCGCTACCGAAAACCTCAGCCGCGCCTGGGGCGCCGTCAGTCACCTCAACAGCGTGGCCGACACGGCCGAGCTGCGTGCCGCCTACAACGCCGCCCTGCCGCGCGTCACCGAGTTCTGGACCCGGCTGGGCGCCGACGAGCGCCTGTACGCCAAGTACAAAGCCATTGACATCAGCAGCCTGAACGCCGAGCAGCGCCAGGCCCACAAAAACGCTGTGCGCAACTTTGTGCTGTCGGGCGCAGAGTTGCAGGGCCAAGACCGCGTGCGCTTTGCGCAAATTCAAGAACGCCAGGCTGAGTTGAGCCAAAAATTCAGCGAAAACGCCTTGGACGCCACCGAAGCCTTTGCCTACTACGCGCAACTTGCCGACCTGGACGGCGTGCCGCAGGACGTCATTGACGCCGCCCTGAGCCAG
Organism: Comamonadaceae bacterium; assembly: GCA_947505915.1. The sequence goes on along the minus strand of CANNNH010000103.1, from coordinate 5,013 downwards.
GCCCTGGCCGAAAGTCAAAGCGGCTACAAGCTCACGCTGAAAATGCCCAGCTACCTGCCCGTGATGCAATTTGCCCGCAGCAGCGCCCTGCGTGAAACGCTTTACCGCGCTTACAACACCCGCGCCAGCGACCAGTCAAATCATGAGCACAGCCAGTTTGACAACAGCGCCATCATGGCGGAGATCCTGGCCTTGCGGCTCGAAGAATCTCGCTTGCTGGGCTACCAAAATTTCGGCGAAGTCTCGGTCGTGGCCAAGATGGCCGACTCGCCCGAACAGGTGATCAGCTTCTTGCGCGACCTGGCCCGCCGCGCCCGCCCGTATGCAGAAAAAGACGTGGCCGACCTGCGCGCATTTGCCGCCGAACACCTGAACCTCAGCAACCCGCAACCCTGGGACTACGCCTACATCGGCGAAAAACTCAAAGAAGCGCGTTACGCTTTCAGCGAGCAGGAAGTCAAGCAGTACTTCACCGCCCCCAAAGTGCTGGAAGGGCTTTTCAAGATTGTTGAAACCCTGTTTGACGTGCACCTGGCCAAAGACACAGCGCCGGTGTGGAAGCCGGAGGTGCTGTTCTACCGCATCGAACGCGCCGGCCAGCTGATAGGTCAGTTTTACCTGGACCAGCCGGCCCGCACCGGCAAACGCGGCGGCGCCTGGATGGACGACGTGCGCGCCCGCTGGCTGCGCCCCGACACCGGCCAGTTGCAAACCCCGGTAGCGCACCTGGTCTGCAACTTCGCCGAAGGCGTGGCCGGCAAGCCCGCCCTGCGCACGCACGACGACGTGACCACGCTGTTCCATGAGTTCGGCCACGGCCTGCACCACATGCTCACGCAGGTCAACGAGCGCGATGTCTCGGGCATCAGCGGCGTGGAGTGGGACGCCGTCGAGCTGCCCAGCCAGTTCATGGAAAACTTCTGCTGGGAGTGGGACGTGCTCAAGCACATGACCGCCCATGTAGACACCGGTGAGCCGCTGCCGCGCGCCCTGTTTGACAAGATGACGGCCGCCAAAAACTTTCAGAGCGGCATGCAGACGCTGCGCCAGGTTGAGTTCTCACTGTTTGACATGCTGCTGCACACGCAAGGCGAGGGCAGCAAAGACGTCATGGCCCTTTTGGCCGAAGTGCGTGCTGAAGTGGCGGTCATTCAGGCTCCGCCTTACAGCCGCCCGGCGCACACCTTCAGCCACATTTTTTCCGGCGGTTACGCCGCCGGTTATTACAGCTACAAGTGGGCAGAGGTGCTGTCTGCCGATGCTTACGCTGCGTTTGAAGAATCTGCCAGCGGCGCTGCGGCCAATGTCGAGACCGGCCGCAAATACCGCGAAGCCATCCTGGAAGCCGGCGGCAGCCGACCGGCCATGGAGTCCTTCAAAGCCTTTCGCGGCCGCGAGCCGAGCATCGATGCCTTGATGCGGCATCAGGGCATGGCTTGAAGCCAGGGGATGGATCCCCGCATGCGCGAGGATGACGGATCTGCAGTGTCATTCCTGCCTCACTCGTCATTCCTGCGTAGGCAGGAATCCATCCCATCCCCATCCCCGCTCCATCCCCTACTGGCGCATCCAGCCCAGCCCGGCGCTGGTGCCGCCCGGCTGACCGCCTTTCAGCGGGCGGTATTCGCAACCCACCCAGCCTTGCCAGCCGCAGGCGGCAGAGACTTCGTCGATCACCTTGAACACATACGCGTAGTTCAGCTCGCCGATGTCGGGTTCATGCCGCTCGGGCACGCCAGCGATCTGGAAGTGTCCGACCCGGCCGGTGGGCAAGTAATGGCGGATTTTCATGGCCACGTCGCCTTCGACAATCTGGCAGTGGTAAAGGTCCATCTGCACCTTCAAATTGGGGGCACCGACTGCCTTCACGATCTCATGGGCATGGTCTTGCCGGTTGAGAAAAAAACCGGGCACGTCGCGCGGGTTGATGGGCTCGATCAGTACGTCGCGCCCGCGGCTGGCGGCCTGCTCAGCGGCCCAGCGCAAATTGGCCACGTACAGCGGCTGCAATTCTTCAGGCGTCTGATCATCCGGCACCAGGCCGGCCATCAGGTGAATGCGCGGGCAGTCCAGTACATCGGCATAGTCCAGCGCCATCTGCACGCCAATGCGGAACTCGGCCTCACGCCCTGCCACCGCCGCTGTGCCGCGCACACCGGCCTTGTCCCAGGCGTGCGCAATGCTGTCGGCATCGGTGCCACCAGCCGGCGCATTAAACAGTACCTGCTTGAGACCATTGCCCTGGAGGCGTGCCGCCAGCTCTTGCGGGCGCCATGCGTAGGGAAACAAATACTCGACGGCTTTGAACCCGTCTTTGGCCGCCGCTTCAAAGCGCTCCAGAAAAGGCAGCTCGGGGTACATCAAAGAAAGATTGGCGGCAAATTGGGGCATGGCGTGAGCTGGTTTAAAAATTAAAAGGTGGCTAAGTAGCGCTTAAGGGTCTTACCAGCGGGCACCGAAGGTCTGTCGCAATTCTTCAATGTGCGCTTCGCTCAAAGTCTCAGGCGCAGCCGGGCCGGCCAGCAACAGTTTGGCGGTTTCTTCCAGCTCTTCGAGCGTGGCCATGGCCGCGGCCGGACTGTCGTGCCAGACATTGGGGCCCAGGCGGTCCAGCATCACGGCGCGTATCGGCGTGCCCTGCCGGCCATAGCGCGCAATCGTCTGGCTGACCAGCGCCGCCGCTTCAGGGTCGCCGGGGCGGTGGTAGGCAATGCGCGGCACATGGCCGACCTTCATGACGAAATAGGGCGTGAGCGCCGGCAGCAGTTCGAGGCTGGCCCGGTACGAATGCTGCAAGCTCAGCGCCACGCAATGCGTGCTGTGGGTGTGAATCACACAGCGCGTGGCCGCATCAAAAGGCTGTGCGGCTGCGTAGATGCTGCGGTGCAAGGCGATGGTCTTGCTGGCCTTGTCACCGCTGGTTTGCTGGCCGTTGGCGTCCAGCCGGGCCAGACGGGCCGGGTCCAGAAAGCCCAGGCAGGCGTCGGTTGGTGTGATCAAAAAACCATCGCCCAGGCGCACGCTGATGTTGCCCGCCGTGGCATGCACATAGCCACGCGCAAACAGGCTTTGGCCGACGCGGCAGATGTCTTCGCGCGCCAGCGCTTCGGCTTTGCTCATGTGGATGCTCCAGCTGACAAGGCGTTGAAAGCCTTGATGAAAAAATCTTCGGTGCCGAAGTTGCCTGATTTGAGCGTCAGGTGCAAGCCATCGGTCGCAACATCACTCACAGCATGGCACCAGGGCACACCCGGATCAATTTGCGGGCCGATCTGCATTTGCGTCACGTCAAGCGCCTGCACGCAGGCACCCGAGGTCTCGCCACCAGCCACCACCAATTGGCGCACACCCCGCTGCACCAAGCCACGCGCAATGGCGGCCAGGGCATGCTCGACCATTGCGCCGGCTTCGGTCACACCCAACTGCCCTTGCACGGTCTGAATAGTTTGTGAATCGGCACTCGAATACACCAGAACCGGGCCGGCAGGCAGCAGCGGCGCGGCCCAGGCCAGCGCCTCGGCAACAACATCATCCCCGGCAGCCAGGCGCAGCGGATCCACAACAAATGCCGGGCGCCCGGTGCTGCGAAAGTGCGCCACCTGCGCCAGAGTGGCCAGGGAACAACTGCCGCAGACCACGGCCTGCAGGCCACCGGCCGGCGGCAGTCGCCCGGCCTGACTCGAAGGCGCCAGGCCGAAGTTGGCCGGCAAGCCGATCGCCACGCCCGAGCCGGCCGTGACCAGTGGCATGCCCTTGAAGGCAGGGCCCATGCGCAGCAGATCGTCGTTGGAGACCGCATCCACAATGGCCACGCCCACGCCCTGCGCCCGCAGCTCGTCCATGCGCGAGAGAATGGCCGCCTCGCCGCGCGCGACCACGTTGTGGTCAATCAGCCCGACCTTGCGCCGTGTTTGCGCTTGCATCACGCGCACCAGATTAGCGTCCGTCATGGGCGTGAGCGGATGGTTTTGCATGCCGCTTTCGCTCACCAAGACATCGCCGGCAAACAAGTAGCCCTTGAACACTGTGCGCTTGTTGTCCGGAAAGGCCGGTGTGGCGATGGTGAAGTCGGTGCCCAACGCGTCCATCAGCGCCTCGGTGACCGGGCCGATATTGCCTTCGGGCGTGCTGTCAAAGGTAGAGCAGTACTTGAAGTAAATCTGCTTGGCACCCTGGGCTTGCAGCCATTGGAGCGCCGCCAGCGACTGGCTCACCGCCTCGGCCGGCGCCACTGTGCGTGACTTGAGCGCCACCACTACCGCGTCCACATCAACGCCCAGAGGTCCGGTCGGCACGCCGATGGTTTGCACCACGCGCATGCCGGCACGCACCAGGTTGTTGGCCAGGTCACTGGCGCCCGTGAAGTCGTCGGCAATACAACCTAGCTGAATAGATAGAGCCCCCACGCTCCCCACTTCGTGTGGTTCGCTGCCCCCCGAGGGGGCGCTGTTTTCCTTGGGGCGGCCCGACGGAAAACTATGAGCCCCCACGCTTGTCGCTTCGCGTACTGCGCTGCCCCCCGAGGGGGCGCTGTTTTCCTTGGGGCGGCCCGGCGCTGCGGCTGTCATTTCTTCTTTGGCAGTTCAATGCCCGGAAAAATCTTGATGACGGCGCTGTCATCTTCTTTGGCAAAGCCGGCCGTCGAGGCTTGCATGAACATCTGGTGCGCTGTGGCTGACAGCGGCAGCGGGAACTTGCTGCTGCGCGCCATGTCCAGCACGATGCCCAGGTCCTTCACAAAAATATCTACAGCCGACAGCGGCGTGTAGTCGGCGGCCAGCACGTGCGCCATGCGGTTTTCAAACATCCAGCTGTTGCCGGCGCTGTTTGTGATGACCTCGTACAAGGCGGCAGCGTCCACGCCTTCGCGCAGACCCAGCGCCATGGCTTCGGCGGCGGCCGCAATGTGCACACCAGCGAGCAACTGGTTGATGATCTTGACCTTGCTGCCGGCACCCGCCTTGTCGCCCAACTTGTAGACCTTGGCGGCCATGGCGTTGAGCAGGGGTTCGG
>CANNNH010000102.1 GCA_947505915.1 Comamonadaceae bacterium | reverse complement strand
CTTCATGGTGGCGTGCGAGAGCTTGCGTGCCCGCACGATGCCCATAAGGTCCCCCTTTAGCAGCGTGATTCCCGAGCTTTCCATGGCTACGTCGGTCCCGGTGCCCATGGCAATGCCCACCTCGGCGGCAGCCAGGGCTGGCGCGTCGTTGACCCCGTCACCGGCCATTGCCACCACGCGGCCTTCGCTGCGCAGCCGCTGCACGATCTTGGCTTTGTCCTCGGGGAAGATCTCGGCCACCACCTCGTCGATCCCAAGTTCCTTCGCTACCGCCAAGGCCGTCGTGCGGCCATCCCCCGTGAGCATGACGATGCGCACGCCGGCCTCGCGCAGACTCCTGAGGGCGGCAGGGGTCGTGGCCTTGATGGGGTCGGCGATGGCCACAAAGCCGGCGAGCCGACCGTCCAGCGCCACGAAGATCACCGTGGCCGCTTGGGTACGCTGCAGTTCGGCGGCGGCCTGGAGCGGAGTCACATCGACACCATGCTCGGCCAGGAACTTGGCAGCGCCGGATACCAGAGCCACGTTGCCCACCTTGCCCAGCACGCCTTTGCCCACGGGCGAGTCAAAGTCGGTGACCTCGACCAGGGGCAAGTGGCGCTCTTGCGCGGCAGCCACCACGGCCATGGCCAGCGGATGCTCGCTGGCGCGCTCTACGCTGGCCAGCTTGACCAGGAGATCATCGGGCAAGAACCCGGGCGCGGGCTCGATGTGAACCACGCGAGGACGCCCCTCGGTCAGCGTCCCCGTCTTGTCGACCACCAGCGTGTCGACTTTTTCCATGCGCTCCAGAGCCTCAGCGTCGCGAATCAGCACGCCATGCAGGGCACCTTGGCCCACGCCGACCATGATGGACATGGGTGTGGCCAGCCCCAGTGCGCAGGGGCAGGCGATGATGAGCACGGCCACAGAGGTGATGAGCGCATAGGAAAATGCCGGACTCGGCCCCCACAGCAGCCACACGACAAATGTGAGCAGAGCAACCGCAATCACGACCGGTACGAACCATGCCGAGACCATGTCCGCCATCCGCTGAATGGGGGCGCGGCTGCGCTGGGCGGCGGCCACCATGTGCACGATCTGCGAGAGCAGGGTGTCGGCGCCAACTTTCTCAGCCCGCATCACGAAGCCGCCGGTCTGATTCATAGTGCCGGCCGTGACTTTGGAACCCGGCGCCTTGACCGCGGGCATGGGCTCGCCCGTGACCATGGACTCGTCCACCGTGCCCTTGCCTTCAGTGAGTTCACCATCCACCGGTACCTTCTCGCCGGGGCGCACGCGCAGCAGTTCGCCCACCTGGATGGTGTCGATAGGCACCGTTTCATCGATACCGCTGGCCGACACACGAACCGCCGTTTTGGGTGCCAGGTCGAGCAAGGCCTTGATGGCCCCGGAGGTTTTCTCCCGCGCCCTGAGTTCGAGCACCTGCCCGAGCAGCACCAGCACGGTGATCACGGCAGCGGCCTCAAAGTAGATCGCGACGGCACCCTCCTGGCCGCGCAACTCGGCCGGGAACAAGCCAGGCGCGAGCGTGCCGAACATGCTGTAGATCCAGGCCGCACCCGTGCCCATGGCAATGAGCGTGAACATGTTGAGGCTGCGATGCTGGATGGAGGCCCACCCCCGCACGAAGAAGGGCCAGCCGGCCCAGAGCACGACGGGCGTTCCCAGCAGCATCTGGATCAGATTGGAAGTCTGAGCTCCGACGAGATGCTTGATGTCGAGCAGGTGCCCCCCCATCTCCAGCGCCAGCACGGGCAAGGACAGCACCAGGCCGATCCAGAAGCGCCGCGTCATGTCGCGCAATTCGGCGCTTTCGCCGGACGTCCCTGTCGCGATCACCGGCTCCAGCGCCATGCCACAGATGGGACAGTTGCCCGGACCCATCTGCCGCACCTGGGGATGCATAGGGCAGGTGAACGCGACGTCGTGGTCCGCAGCGGTTACCGAATCGCTGACGGGCTTGGATGGAGGCACTGCTTTGTGATGCCCATGGTGATGGTGGTCTGCCATGTGACTGGAGCCGGTGCCCTCAAGCTCCAGATTCATGCCGCAGATCGGGCACTGTCCCGGCGCAGGCTGCCGAACTTCAGGGTGCATGGGGCAGGTGTAGGCCTGTCCAGCGGCGACCGTGCTGGCCTGGTGCGTCATGAGGGGCCGGTCAGGAGCGCCCGGCTCGGAAGTACTTTTCAAGTCAGGGTGACGTTGCACGCCGTTCTCCTTGTGGTTTTTCTCGCTGGCTTCAACGTCTTCGGGGCCGATCTCTAACTGGCCAGTAGGCGTACCCCCATCCAGCCGGCCAGACCGATCAGGCAAGCCCAGCACAGCCAGAAGAGGGCGCGTTCCCACCGCAGTGGCGGGCCTGCACGATTTTCCAGCCTGTACTTGAGGGTCATGCCCGCCCCGTGCACCAGCAGGCCCACGATCAAGAGCGCCACCGCGAAGCGCTGAAGCACTTTAGGCACGAGCAGTGCGAGCCCCGCCCCCAAGACGATGGCGCCCAAGCCGGAGGCGAGCTCAGCGGCCTTGATGGTCGATGACGGACTTCTCATGCTTGGCGCGTCGAGGAATGAATCGGGGCGTGATGGCTGCATAGCGCTGCCAAGCCTCACCAAACGCTGCTTCAGAGTCGCGCTCTTCGCTGATGGCCAGGCGGACATACATGACCACCAGCACGGGGAACATGGCCAGCGTCAACAGCGTGGGCCACTGCAGAAGGAATCCCGCCATGATGGCAACGAAACCGATGTACTGAGGGTGACGCACGACGCGGTAGGGGCCTGTCGTGGCCAGTTCATGTCGGCGTTGGGCCTGGTAGAGCACGTGCCAGGCATTAGATAGCAGCCAGAAGCCGCCCCCGATGAATACAAAGCTCAGGATATGCATCACTCCGCCGTGCGGGTCGCCTTGCTGGTCGGTGAGCAGCCACCAGAGGTGGCCCGCCTCGTGTCCAAAGAGGTTGACGTCCGGAAAGCGTTGGCCCAGCCAACCCGAAAGTAGGTAGATCGTGAGCGGAAAACCATACATCTCGGCGAACAGTGCCACGATGAAGCCGGTGTAGGCCCCAAAGCTGCGCCAATCGCGCAGGGTGGTGGGCTTGAAAAAACTGTAGGCAAAGCCCACGAACACGCCCACGTTGAGGAACACCAGCCCCCACAGCCCATAGTCATTGCTCGCGCTGGTCACGGCTAGGTCCTTCCTTGTGGTCTTTGTGGCCCTGACCGGATCCCCCATGACCCCCGTGCCCGTGACCCTTGTGCATGAATAGATGCATCACGGGGCAAGCCAGCAAGAGCAGGTAGGGCAGCGCGCCGAACAGGTGAGCCCGGTGCTCCGTGAGTAGAAAGTAGCCACCCACCAGGGCCGCGACCAGCAGGCTCAAGCCGGCGGGCGACTTCCAAAAGGACGGGGGGCCGTCAGGCTGGGATTGGTTCATGAAAGCCTCCTGTCAGTGACAAGTTACTAGCCGAGTTAATTGCCGAGTTACTTGCCGGGCCTGGCCGCCTCGCGGTCCACCATCATCTGCATCATCTGCTCCATCATGGCCATGCGGCGCTCCATCTGCATGTGCATGTTCATCATCCCGCTCATGCCCGCCATGCCGGACGCTCCACCTGCACTGGCCGCTGGCGTTTGGCCCGTGCCAGCCTGGGCTGTTGGCGGCATCATGCCCATGCCCCCCGGCGCCGAGCCGCCGGGGCCACCGCCCATCCGGCCCATCATGGCCATGCCGGACTGCATCAACTTCATGTGCTCGTCCATCAGTTTGGCCCGCTCGGCCGGGCTCTTGGCGGCCTGCATCTTCTGGTGCATGTCCTGCATGGCCTTCATCTGCTGGTTGATGGCCTCGGGACTGGGTGCTGCGCTAGGCGTGGAGGAATTTGCTGCAGCAGTGCTGCCGGCTGGGTGATGTGCCGAATGATCCTCTTCGGCCTTGGGTGTTTGCGCGAAGGCAATTCCAGAGATGACAGCTGTGGCCACTGTGGTGGCAGCAAGAATTCGTGTTCGCATGATGAGTTTCTCCTTGAGTTTCAACTGCACTATCCGTGCCTCAGTGCAGTTGCTCTTTGATCTGCGTCAAGCTTCTGTGCTCTCTTGCTTGAAAAGCCAGAAGCAAGCTCTTGCGCCGGACGAAGGCTCCCCAACAGACATGTGCTGCAAGAGTGTCGTTTTTATCTCTGGGGCCGATGGCTCAATGTCCTGCAGCGATCAAGCCATCTCGGCCATCTTCCGGCATTCATCGGCACATCGCATGCAGGCTTGTGCGCAGTCTTGACAGTGCTGCATCTGATGTTTGGCACATTCGTCGCCGCACATTTGGCATACCTGAGCACAGGCAGAACAGACTTGCTTCGACGTTTCGCTGGCTCGTCCCATCACAGAAGCGGCAAGTGCGCAGATTTCCGCGCAATCAATATCCAGTGCGATGCACTTGGCCATTGCCTTTACCTCTTGCTCCTGAAGGCAAGACGCTGCGCAGTGATTACATGCCTGCGCACACTCGTAGCAAGTGGTGACGCACGACGAAAATTGCTGATGGGGCATTGAAATCTCCTTCGGTTGTGAAGCTGCACGGTCCAACTGGGAACGCATCAGGTGCCAGCCCACACGCTCAGGCGGGCTTATCACTCAACCAAGTTAAATCGCGGCAGTTTTTAAGACTGTAGGAGTCGGCCTTAAGCCCGGGCCGGTAAGGTGTGGATTGAGTAGTTCAGGCGGTTGCTTCAGCCTTCGACCGTCGCTCTGGAAAAACAAGCCGGAATCGTGTCCACTCCCGGTCTGACGTAGCCGAGACCGCACCGCCATGGGCCTCGACGATGGCTTTGGTAATCGACAGCCCCAAGCCTGCCCCGTCAGAAGCCGGGTGCCTGCGTGCTGAATCTGCGCGATAGAAGCGGTCGAAGAGTCTCGGCAGGACATCCGGGGGGATCTCCTTGCCCGTGTTCTCGACAGTGACCCCGATTTCGCGCGACGAACTTTCGATCCTGACAGACACGACACCGCCGACTGGTGCATGCCTGAGCGCATTGGATAGGAGGTTGCTCACGGCACGTCTGAACATCAAACGATCGCCATAGATTCGCCCATCACCTTCCACGCTCATCAGGATGCGCTTTTCGTCCGCAACGGCCTCATAAAATTCAACGAGTTCGCGAGCTTCTTGTGCTGCCGAGAAAGACTCCTTATGGGGCAGGTCAACCCCCCGCTCTGTCTTTGCGAGGAGTAGCATGTCTGACACCACCCGAGCCAAACGCTGCAATTCCTCTGCGTTGGACGCCAGCGTATCTTGGTATGTCTTAAGGTCGCGTTGGGTGGACAGCGTCACCTGTGTTTGGGTGAGGAGATTGCTGATGGGTGTGCGAAATTCATGCGCCAAATCCGCCGCAAAATCAGAAAGCTGTTGGAAGTCGTTCTGCAGGCGGCCCAACATCTCATTGAGCTCCCGTGCCAAATCTGCCATTTCAATCGGGACGGCATCCTCGGGCATGCGCTCTTGCAACTGTTGGCCTGTCACTGCAGCGGCACGACGTTTCATTGCGCGCAGCGGAGACATGCCTTGATGAGCCGCGAACCAAGCTAAGAATCCGCTTAGAAGAATGGCCAGCACAGCATAGATTGCAATGCTGCGCCGGAGCTCTCTCATGAATTCTTGGTGGTGCTGCGTATCGACGGCGATTGATACTTGGAGCGGCCCGGCCGCCCCCTGAACCATGCCAGCAGTAAAGCTCATCTCATGGAACTCGCGCCCTCCATTCCTCCAAGACTGAAGCTCGCGACCGTCGTCAGTCGTGATGAATGATGCTTGCGTAGTGGGGCCGCTGTAGCCGTTGGTCTGGTACAGCTTTTCACCCTG
>CANNNH010000101.1 GCA_947505915.1 Comamonadaceae bacterium | reverse complement strand
TTTAATCCTGATATTGAAATAAATTGCAAATGAGGATCGCGCATACTATTGCTATTAGGCCGGATTGGCAGTATCGACACGCCAATTCCGTGCTTAATTAACGAAATAATTGCAGCTTGTGAATCTAGCTCCATTGCCGCATGCGCTTTAATACTTAATTTTTGTAAGAATCCTTCAACCTTTTGACCAACCCAAGTACTTCGATCAAATGCAATATATGGTTTGCTTTCTAGAACTTTGGCCAAATTCGTATATGGCGTATTTTTCGCCATGATCAATAAAAAAGGGTCTGTATATAGAGAACGAAATATTAAATCTGTTGTTATTGATATGGGTGGCTTTGTAATAATTGCTGCGTCTAGTACACCATCCCTCACTTGACTGAATAGCGAGGGTGAAATTCCAGCCATGATTCGAATATCCAACTCAGGTGAATTAATTTTTATCTTTTGTAAAATTGGTGGTAAGACATCAATTAATGTACTATTAATAACCCCGATAGTAATTTTTCCAAAAGCTTGACTAGGCGTATTTAGGGCGAGTACCTCATCACGCAACTTCATAATTTGCTCGGCTAGTGGTAAAAGTCGATACCCCAAAGTCGTCAAGCCTATAGATTTATTGGTGCGATGAAATAAAGAGCCCCCTAACTCTTCCTCCAATAGTTTCAGTTGAACACTCACTGAGGCAGGTGATTGGTGAATACTCTTTGCAGTTGCGGCAATAGTCCCTGTTTGACTAAACACTAAAAAGGTTCGTAATCTGCGCATACTCATACCCTACTCTAGCATACTAGCATCGGATAATCCGATGCTAGTAGTAAATTAATTTAGATTTACTAATTCATAAATTATCTCTAGGATCAAATAAACGAATAAAGGGGTACTAGTCATGAATCCATTAAGTAAGCTGATAAAAACCGCATTAGCCTTAATTTTTGTAATTTCCTCAACGAACGTTTTAGCAGCATGGCCAGATAAAACCGTAACGCTAATCGTTCCCTTTCCCCCTGGCGGCAATACTGACATCGTCGCCCGCTTAATTGCCCCTTCTTTAAGTGCCAAACTCGGACAACAGGTAGTTGTAGAAAATAAACCGGGTGCTGGAAGCATGATTGGAAGTCAATATGTAGCTCGCTCTAAGGATGGACACACTTTTTTAATAGGGACATTTGCTAATGTGCTAAATGAGTTTTTTTACAAAAACAAACTGATCGATCTTCGCAAAGATTTAATACCTGTAACCCAAGTACTTACAATTGCTAACTACTTTGCAACCGCACCCAATTCAAAGATTAATTCAATCGCGGATATTATCAGCATATCAAAAGCGGATCCAGGAAGCCTATCTTGCGCAACCAGCGGAGTGGGTACAAGCCCTCATTTGGCTTGCGAAATGCTAGTCCAACGCACTGGCATCAAGCTGAACATAATTCCGTACAAGGGTGGCTTACCCGCAATGACAGATGTAATGGGAGGGCATGCAAGCTTTCTAGCCACTAATGAGGTTTTGCCAGCCATCAAAGACAAGCGTCTCAAAGGTATTGCCATTACATCAGAAAAACGCTCACCATTAGCTCCCGAACTGCCTCCAGTAGCCGATACTCTTCCTGGTTATGACTTGGTGTCTTGGTATGGTGTGTTCGCCCCTGAAGGCACTCCATCGGACGTTATTGCAAAATTGAACACTGAAATTGTTTCAATACTCAAACAACCTGCAGTTCAAGAACGCATCGCATCACTTGGAGCCACACCAGTTGGAAATTCGTCAAAAGAATTCTCAATTGTCATTAACAATGATTTGGTCAAGTGGGAAAAAATTATTAAGCCAATGAATATCTACCTCGACTAACAAATTACTAGATTTCCATCATTATGAAAATTACTGCACTAGAAACTATTGAATGCGATGCCGGCTGGCGTAACTATTACTTTGTAAAAGTAAGTACCGACAAAGGTATAACTGGATGGAGCGAATACGATGAGGGATTTGGTTCGCCTGGCGTGGGTGCTATCATCGAAAAACTCAAAGGTCGATTAATTGGGCAATCGGTAAATAATCACGAGCAATTTTTTCAACTTGCTTACTGCCTAACTAGACCGGCAACTGGTGGTGTTATTGGCCAAGCAATGGGTGCGATTGAAAACGCCCTCTTAGATGCTAAAGCAAAAGGCTTGGGAATTCCGTGCTATGAATTACTCGGAGGAAAGCTCAGGGATCAAGTACCAGTTTACTGGTCTCATTGCCCAACCTGGAGAATTAATCACCCTCAATTTTATGGGAACGCAGTGACAGATTTGGCTGGTGTTAAGAAGACCGCCGTGGAAGCTCGGGAGCGCGGCTTTTCGGCATTAAAAACAAATTTATTTATTCATGAAGATGGGCCGCTGTTTGCTTGGCGGCCGGGGTTTGCAGTTCCATTTAGACCGGAGCTACCAGTCACTCCTAAATTAATCCGAAATATTCGACAACATTTAGAGGCCTTGCGAGAAGGCGGTGGACCAGATTTGGGATTACTGATTGATATCAACTTTAATGCAAAGCCAGAGGGACTTTTAAAGTTGTTAAGAGCCTTGGATGACCTTGATCTATTTTGGGTTGAAATAGATTCCTATAGCCCAAAAGCACTTGCTTATGTCCGTCAACACAGCCCCTTCCCAATCAGCTCATGCGAAACACTAATGGGAGTTCGCGAGTTCCTTCCCTACTTTGAACACCAATCAATGGATATTGCAATCATTGACGGGGTCTGGAATGGCATGTGGCAAGCCCTAAAAATTGCCGCATTAGCAGATGCGCATGATATCAATGTAGCCCCACATAATTTTTACGGCGATTTGTGTACTATGATGAATATACATTTTGCAGCGGCTGTCCCCAATCTACATATCATGGAAGTTGATGTCGATCGCATCCATTGGGAAACCGAACTATTTACCTACGCACCAGAATTTAAAGATGGGCAATTAGTGGTTCCAGATCGACCAGGCTGGGGCACAGACCCAATTGAGTCAGCGCTTCGGGATCGGCCCCCTAAGATCATGGGCGGTCTACTGCAATATAAGCGCTCTTAACTTATGTTTAGGGTAAGAAAATTTATCCTAAAACTAATCAATAATCAATTAAACCAACTGATTGGTACTGGTTTTTCTATTGATTTTATTGGTTAATCAAATGAAAATTGTCATTCCAGAAAAAATTTTGCCAGAATCCTTAGATTGTTAATTTGCATCCAAAACTGACTCACTGATATGGAATATGATCCAAAACTGTTGATTTGCACGCAAAACTGATCCAATTAGCGCCCTAATTTGCATCGAATTTCAGCCCATAATCTGTTTAATATACTCCGCTAGTGAAAGATAACCTGATCACTTGGGTGGATTAAAGTTAGATACAAGTGGTGGATCAGGATTGGATGCAAATTGACACCGTCACACTTAGTGGACGCTCACTGGTAGCCAATATCTCTAGGGCTCGCAAACCCTTCAAAAGTGTTTTATCCATCGTACTCTTATTGACTTTGCAATGGGTCGATAGTAAATTCTGATTGTATTTGGAATATAATTCCATATGCTGGAACGATAATAACTGACAAGTTCACTCAACTTTTGGAGCTTCCCCTCTATGAAACTCATCGTTCACTGTCTCCTAATCGTGACTCTATCTCTTGGCTTAGCCAATGCATACGCAGCAGATCCATTTCCCAACAAGCCCATCCGCATCGTGTCGCCATTCTCCGCTGGCGGCACCAACGACTTTCTGGCACGCCTCTCGGGTTCAATACTCGGTGACGCGTTTGGACAGACAACTGTTATCGAAAACCGTCTAGGTGCGGGCGGTGTGATCGGTTCAAATATTGTGGCACAAGCTCCAGCAGACGGCTATACCCTGCTGCTTGGATCCATCTCCACGCACTCGATTGGGCCCACCATCTACAGCAAACTGCCCTATGACATAAGCGCTAATTTCACTCCAATATCGATCGTTGCCGACGTCCCACTGGTTTTAGTAGTGCACCCATCGGTCGCAGCAAAAACACTGCCCGAATTGCTAGCGCTTATCCAAAAGCAACCAAGCAAATTCAACTACGCATCCTCCGGTGCAGGGACCATTCCTCACATGACAGGGGAGCTCTTCAAAACCATGACCAAGGCGGATATCACACACGTTGCTTACAAAGGTGATTCGATGGCAATTACCGACCTAATTAGCGGGCAAGTTCAGATGATGTTTGCCAACATGCCTTCTGCGATCAACTTTGTGCGTCAGGGGCAGTTGCGAGCCATTGCTGTGGCGGGCAAGACCCGCTCGCCAGCACTGCCGGACGTGCCAACGATGCATGAGTTTGGTGTTCCAGGCTTCGATGTGACCGGCTGGTATGCCCTTTTCGGCCCAGGGAATATGCCTATCGACGTTGTGAACACGCTAAATACCGAAATTGTTAAAGGTCTGCGAAAGCCTGAGATCCAAGCCAAGATTCGCGCCCAGGGCGCCGAACCTGTTGGCAACACCGTCAAAGAATTCACTACATTTTTGGCCGCCGATCAAGCCAAGTGGAAGCGCACAGCAGCCACAACCGGCATCAAGCTAGATTAATAGCTACACCAAAATAGAGATTCTTTATGCTTCCATCGCACAACAGATTCAAGTACTCGGGCATCAAACAACGGCCCGTATACAGCTGGCCTGGCGGCAAACGCCTCGCATTCTATGTTGCCGTAAACATAGAACACTTTCCCTATGGCGTACAGTGCGGCGTTGATCTTGACCGACAGACTCAGCCTTGGAGTCAGCGCAGTTGGCTCTGGCGTGAATACGGCAACCGCATCGGCGAGTGGCGGCTCATCGATCTTTTTGACGAACTAGACTTGTCTGTTGGCGTGATTGTCAACACAGAAAACTACGAGCATTGCCCCGAACTCATCGCAGCACATCGTGACCGAGGCGACGAGATGATTGCTCACGGCCGTTCCAACGCAGAACGCCAGATCGAAATGAGCGAAGACAATGAAAGATCAATGATCGAGGAAGTGACGGCACAAATGGCAAAGGCCGACGGAAAACGTCCCGAAGGATGGCTCAGCCCCTACCTTACGCCAAGCGCGGTCACCTCCGACCTACTATCGGAAGCCGGTTATAAATATGTACTCGATTGGGGAATCTGTGACGAACAGCCCTTCTGGCTTGACACGCGTCACCAACCTTTGCTGTCAGTGCCCTACCCCATCGAGCTCAATGACCAACCGGCTATTGCTTACAGACACAACTCAGCAGCGGAATACTGCGACATGATTGTCGAAAATTTCGACGAGATGTTGCGCTGTTCTGTCGAAGCACCGTTAGTCTGTGTGATATCTCTACACTCTTTCATCATGGGCCAGCCCTTTCGATTAGCACGTCTGCGCAAAGCTTTACAGCACATCATATCGCACAAGGATCAGGTCTGGATGACGCTGCCTGGCGAAGTAGCTAGGCATTACCGCGAACTACCGACCGAACTGCAACTGACGGCAAAATGATGATTACTGGTCCTGATTTGAGCCAAGCTCTGCTGTCTATACGTGCCGGAGAAAGTGATGCGACGGTGTTGCCTTGCACGGTAAACTGATCCAATTAGCGCCCTAATTTGCATCAAATTTCAGCCCAGCATCTATTTAATATAGTCCGCTAGTGAAAGATAACCTGATCACTTGGGTGGATTAAAGTTAGATACAAATGGTGGATCAGTGTTAGATGCAAATTAACAAATGTCGGCTTGACGGGGGATACTACACATATTCCCAATCACAATTAAAGCAACTATGGCAGACTTTTGGCTTTCAAATAAACAAGCCTTAGAAATACCTCTTATAGGTAGGCA
>CANNNH010000100.1 GCA_947505915.1 Comamonadaceae bacterium | reverse complement strand
GATGACCCGCGACAACAGCGCTATGTGCAATCGGGCTGGAACTATCCCGGCGATGCGTTCATGCAAGACGATGACGGCTATTTCCATTACCAAGCCCGTGACGACGACATGATCATCACCGCGGGATACAACGTGGGCGGCCCTGAGGTGGAAGACGCTTTGCTCAAACACCCGGCCGTGGCTGAGTGCGGCGTGGTCGGCAAGACCGATGTGGAGCGCGGCATGATCATCAAGGCCTATTGCGTTTTGCGCCCGCCCCACACGGGCTCCGCCGAATTGGTCAAAGCCTTGCAAGACCATGTCAAAGCCACTTTGGCCCCGTACAAATACCCACGTGAAATCACTTTTGTTGAGCAGTTGCCGCGCACCGAAACCGGCAAGTTGCAACGTTTTAAATTGCGCCAAATGGCCAACACCTGAAAGAACTTATGCACCAGTTGATACAGCCCGAGGGCTGGGAGCGTCCCAAGGGCTACGCCAATGGCATTGCCGCACGCGGCACCCAAATTTATGTGGGCGGCATGGTGGGCTGGAATGCCCAACAGCAGTTTGAAAGCGATGACTTTTTACAGCAAACCGGCCAGACCTTGCGCAACATCTTGGCGGTGTTGCAAGCCGCTGGCGCAGGCCCTGAGCACATGGTGCGCATGACTTGGTATGTGACCAGCCGCGACTTGTATGTGGCGGCCCTCAAAGGCTTGGGCCCTGTTTATCGCGAGGTGATGGGGCGCAACTTTCCAGCCATGACTTGCGTGGCGGTGAGTGGCTTGGTGGAGGAACGCGCTTTGGTTGAGATTGAAGTCACGGCTGTTTTGCCCGACCCGGTGGCTTGAGCCCCATGCCGGTCGCATGTGGCAGCGGTTGAACCACATCTGTGCTGTTGCCAGTGTCTGGCCTGCGGCGGGCTTTATGCGGGTGAAGCCAGCTGATCGAGCGCCCAGACATTGAAGGCACTGGCATTTTCGTAATTGGCCCAATGGCCGGTGTCGGCCAGCATGGTCAAGTCGCGCAAGTCGCATTCACTCAAGCACTGCGCCGCTGAGTCCAGGTGGGCCTCATACAAAGCGTCCTTGGCACCCCACAAAGCGTGCACCGGGCAACGCCACTGGGCTTGCAGCTCCAACATCACCGTGCTGCGGGCGATGCGGCGACGGCGCAGCCGGTCACGCACCACGTTTCGCTCTTGAATTTCCAAGGTCTGATCGGACAACGAGGTTTCGTGGGCCAACATGATGCTCATCAAGTTGTGACGGTGCACCGCATCGCGTTGGTCTGGGTCCATGTTGGGCAAGAATCCGCGCAGGGGCAATGTGTCCCCAAACAGGCCCAATCCGGGCACGCCCACCAGCAGCAGGCGTGACACGCGTTCAGGGTGTCTGGCGGCCACAAAACCAGCCGTCAAGCCGCCAAAGGAAAAACCCATCACGGGAATGGCTTGTCCACCCAACACCTGGGCCATGCCTTGCGCCACCCAAGGGGCGATGTCATCGGCGTCTTTGGCTTCGGGCGGTAGCGCAGAGTCGCCCATGCCTGGCAAATCCATGGCCCACACGGCATGCTGCTGCGACAAGGCATCGATGTTGCGCACCCAATGCGTCCAACTGCCACTGCCCCCGTGTAGCAAAACCAGCGGCTGCGGGTGCGATCGGTTCCACACATGCCAGGTTTGTTGCACGCCATTGACCGCTGTGTCGATGCGTTCAGCACGTGTTTGCAAAGCCTTTAAAACGGGGTCGCGCATGGTTTCATTTCCACCAAAGGAAACGCCCACTCAAGAGTGGGCGTTTGGGTTTCAGCAATGATGCCACTGAAAATTTGGTTGCGCGAGCAAGATTTGAACTTGCGACCTTTGGGTTATGAGCCCAACGAGCTACCAGGCTGCTCCATCGCGCGGCAAGAGGGTGATTCTATCTTACTCAGCGGTGTTTGGTTCACTGCTGACAGTTATTTCTGGGCGATCGACCAATTCAACCAAAGCCATGGGGGCGTTGTCACCCACGCGGTAACCCATTTTCAAAATGCGGGTGTAGCCACCGGGGCGTGCTTTGTAGCGGGGCCCCAGATCAGCGAAGAGCTTGACCACGCTGTCGCGGTCGCGCAAGCGGTTGAAAGCCAGGCGCTTATTGGCCAGGGTGGGTTCTTTGGCCAATGTGATCATGGGCTCAACCACGCGGCGCAGCTCTTTGGCCTTGGGCACCGTGGTTTTGATGACCTCGTGAGCGATCAGCGAGTTCATCATGTTGCGCAACATGGCGAGGCGGTGCTCGCTGGTGCGGTTGAGTTTGCGAAGTCCGTGTCCGTGACGCATGGTGGATCCTTTCTAGTTTGTTTTGCCGGCCGCCGTATCAGGTACGGCCAGGGGACGGA
Source organism: Comamonadaceae bacterium (assembly GCA_947505915.1). Next base: position 3,534 of record CANNNH010000100.1, on the reverse strand, counting down.
TGTCTGTGTGGTTCAGCGCTTGCTGTCCAAACCTGCGGGCGGCCAGCTTTCCAGCTTCATACCCAAGGTCAGGCCGCGAGAGGCCAACACTTCTTTGATTTCGTTGAGCGATTTGCGACCCAAATTGGGGGTCTTGAGCAGCTCGTTTTCGGTGCGCTGAATCAAATCGCCGATGTAGAAAATGTTTTCGGCTTTGAGACAGTTGGCAGAACGAACGGTGAGTTCGAGTTCGTCCACAGGGCGCAACAAGATGGGGTCAAACTGCTGCGCACCACGCGGTGTGGGCGAGTCAAAGGCGGCCAATTCATTGCCTTCAAGTTGGGCAAAGACAGCAAGTTGTTCCACCAAAATTTTGGCCGAAGCGCGCACAGCGTCTTCCGCGGTGATGGCGCCGTTGGTCTCAATGTCCACGACCAAGCGGTCAAGGTCGGTGCGCTGCTCAACACGGGCATTTTCCACGCTATAGCTCACACGCTTGATGGGCGCAAAAGATGCATCCAACACAATGCGGCCAATCGATTTGGAGGGCTCTTCGCCATAACGGCGAACGGTACCTGGCACATAACCACGGCCTTTTTCCACCTTGAGTTGAATGTCAATCTTGCCGCCTTGCGACAAGTTGGCAATCAGGTGCTCGGGGTTGATGATTTCCACATCGTGCGGGGTCTGAATGTCTGCAGCCGTAACATGGCCTTCACCTTCTTTGCGCAGGCTCAGGGTGACTTCGTCACGGTTGTGCAACTTGAAGACCACGCCTTTGAGGTTCAACAGGATGTTGACCACATCTTCTTGCACACCATCAATGGTGGAGTACTCATGGACCACGCCAGCGATGGTCACTTCGGTCACGGCGTAGCCGACCATGGAGGACAACAACACGCGGCGCAGGGCATTGCCCAAGGTGTGGCCATAGCCACGCTCAAACGGCTCGAGCACGACACGGGCACGGTTGTGCCCAATGGGTTCAACGTGAATGGCTTTGGGTTTCAACAAATTCGTCTGCATTCGGACTTCCTCTCAATACCCCCGGTTCGTTACACCGGTAAGGCTGGATTTCTCACCCAGACAGGCTGCGCAGTCGGCCTGGGAACGACAAGGTTGATGAACAACCGCGATCAACGTGAATACAACTCGACGATGAGTGATTCATTGATGTCGGCAGCGAACTCGTCGCGATCCGGCACCTTTTTAAAGACACCCTCTGCCTTATCGGCATTGACATCCACCCAAGCCGGCAAGCCGACTTGTTGTGCCAATTGCAGCGCTTCGCCGACACGGTTTTGCTTTTTAGACTTTTCACGCACCGCGATCACGTCACCCGTCTTGACCAGGCAGGAAGGGATGTTGACCGACTTGCCATTGATGGTGATGGCTTTGTGCGAAACCAATTGGCGGGCCTCAGCACGTGTCGAACCAAAGCCCATGCGGTAGACCACATTGTCCAAACGCGACTCCAGGAGGAACAGCAAGTTCGCACCGGTGTTGCCCTTTTGGCGATCAGCTTCTGCAAAATAGCGGCGGAACTGGCGCTCCAACACGCCATACATGCGCTTGACCTTTTGCTTTTCGCGCAACTGCAAACCGAAGTCAGAGGTGCGCTGGCCAGAGGTGCGGCCGTGTTGGCCAGGCTTGGAGTCGAACTTGGCCTTGTCACTGAGCGAGCGACGGGCGCTCTTCAAGAACAGGTCAGTGCCTTCTCGGCGGGATAGTTTGGCCTTGGGGCCTAAGTAACGTGCCACTTGATTTCCTTTGATGTCAACTGCCCGCCACGGGGACGGGGAGCCTGTGCCACGAAAGCACAGGCGGTGGGCTTGGGGTTAATGGATCAGATGCGGCGGCGCTTTTGAGGGCGGCAACCGTTGTGCGGAACCGGTGTCACATCAGAGATGGAGTTGATGCGAATGCCCAGAGAAGCCAAAGCACGCACAGACGACTCGCGACCGGGACCGGGACCTTTGATTTCCACGTCCAGGTTTTTGATGCCCTGGTCGATGGCAGCACGACCGGCCACCTCAGAAGCGACTTGGGCAGCAAACGGGGTTGACTTGCGTGAACCCTTGAAGCCCTGGCCACCCGAAGAAGCCCAAGACAATGCGTTGCCTTGGCGATCGGTGATGGTGATGATCGTGTTGTTGAAAGAAGCGTGCACGTGGGCGATGCCGTCCGCGACATTCTTGCGAACTTTTTTGCGAACGCGCTGCGATGCGTTGTTGACTGGTGCTTTTGCCATGGTGATGCCTTAATTATTTTTTCAGGGCTTGGGCGGCCTTGCGCGGACCTTTGCGGGTGCGTGCATTGGTGCGGGTGCGTTGGCCGCGCATCGGCAGACCACGGCGATGTCTGAAGCCGCGGTAGCAACCAATGTCCATCAATCGCTTGATGTTCATGGTGGTTTCGCGGCGCAGATCACCTTCGATGGTGAGCGCATTGATTTGCTCGCGGATTTTTTCCAACTCAGGGTCGGTCAAATCTTTGATTTTTTTAGCATAGTCAATCCCACACGCCACGCAAATTTTGCGGGCGCGGGTTCTGCCAATGCCGAAAATAGCCGTCAAGCCCACTTCAGCGTGCTTGTGCGGAGGAATATTGATACCAGCGATACGTGCCATGTGCGTCCTCTTTAATCCCAGTCCATCAACCTTGGCGCTGTTTGTGGCGCGGATCTGTACAGATCACACGAACCACACCCTTGCGCCGGATGATCTTGCAGTTGCGGCAAATTTTCTTGACCGAAGCCGAAACCTTCATTTCACTCTCCTAAAAGCCCGGACTTTGATCCGGGCACATTGTCAACTTGCTTAACCTTCTCAGCCCCGCGCCTCACTTGGCGCGGAACACAATCCTGGCCCTGCTCAAATCGTAGGGCGTCAATTCCACCGTCACCTTGTCTCCTGGCAGGATGCGGATGTAGTGCATGCGCATCTTTCCAGAAATGTGACCCAAAACCACGTGGCCATTCTCTAACTTCACCCGAAATGTGGCGTTGGGCAGGTTTTCAACCACCTCGCCCTGCATTTGAATCACATCATCTTTGGACATGCGTCTTTAGCCACCCAAGCTCGTGCGGAAATTGGCCTTCTTCAACAGCGACTCGTATTGCTGGCTCATCAGGTAGTTTTGTACCTGGGCCATGAAGTCCATGGTGACCACCACAATGATCAGCAAAGACGTGCCACCGAAGTAGAAAGGAACGTTGTATTTCAAAATCAAGAATTCGGGCAACAAGCACACAAAGGTGATGTAGATGGCACCAGCCAAAGTCAGGCGAATCAAAATTTTGTCGATGTGCTTAGCGGTTTGCTCACCTGGGCGTATGCCGGGAATGAACGCGCCGCTTTTCTTCAAGTTGTCTGCGGTTTCACGGCTGTTGAACACCAAGGCGGTGTAGAAAAAGCAGAAAAACACAATCGCACCGGCATACAGCATCACATAAATGGGCTGACCGGGTGATAGCGCGCCAGCGATGTCCTTGAGCCAGCGCATGCTGTCGCCAGCGGTGAACCAGCTGACCACCGTGGCCGGCAACAAAATGAT
>CANNNH010000099.1 GCA_947505915.1 Comamonadaceae bacterium | reverse complement strand
GCAACACGGCATTGATGTGGACAGGGTCACCATGCGTAACAGTTCAAATATCTTTAAAGGTTTAGGGGATATAGATATATTACTAGATAGTTTTCCACACAATGGGGGGACGATGATCTTTGATGCATTGTGGATGGGGGTACCGGCATTGACCTTGGCAAGTCGACCGCCTGTAGGCCGGATTGGGGCAAGTGTGATGACCAATATTGGATTGTCGGATTGGGTGGCTAAAGATGAATACGAGTATGTTGACAAAGCGGAGAGTTTTGCAAAGAACGTAGAAGAACTAGCAAGATTAAGGGCTGGTATGCGTGAGCGGATGAAAGCGTCCCCTTTGATGGACGAAGCTGGATTTGCGCGTGATGTAGAAAGTGCATTCAAAAATATTTGGCACAGGTGGTGCAGCGGATCAAAGTTTTCAGACAAAGTAAGCGATGTTGATGAGATCAAAACTGCTGAATCAAAGCCTAGCTCGGAGCAGGATGAATGAAAGCCGTTATTCTTGCCGGTGGATTAGGAAGCCGAATTGCTGAGGAAACTCACCTGCGACCAAAACCAATGATTGAAATCGGAGGTAAACCGATCTTGTGGCATCTCATGAAAACTTATTCAGCGCATGGGATCAACGAATTTGTGATTTGCTGTGGTTACAAAGGCTATGTAATTAAAGAGTATTTTTCCAATTACTTCTTGCACATGTCAGATGTCACCTTCGACATGTCTAATAATCGTATGGAGGTGCACGAGCAAAAAGTCGAGCCTTGGCGAGTGACTTTGGTGGATACCGGCGACGACACCAAGACCGGTGGGCGGTTGAAGCGTGTCGCCGAGTATCTGAAAGACGAAGAAGCCTTCTGCTTGACCTACGGCGATGGTATGGCAGATGTGGATATTACGGCATCCATTGCTTTCCACAAAGCGCACGGCAAACTGGCCACGGTAACGGCGGTTCTGCCGTTGGGGCGCTTTGGTTCGCTGATACTTGATGGCGAGAGTGTTCGGGGTTTTGTAGAAAAACCCCGTGGCGACGGTAGTTGGATCAATGGCGGGTTCTTTGTGCTTTCTCCCAAAGTGATCGACACCATCGCCGGGGACAGTACGAGCTGGGAACTGGGGCCAATGGCGAAGCTGGCAGCGGACGATCAGTTACGCGCATTCGTGCACCCCGGCTACTGGCAGCCGATGGATACGCTGCGAGAGAAAAATGTATTGGAAGAATTGTGGAGTTCCGGCCAAGCGCCGTGGAAAGTGTGGTGATGACTTCGCAGGCGGATTTCTGGCGTGGTAAGCGCGTGCTCCTGACGGGGCATACAGGTTTCAAGGGCGGCTGGCTGGCGCTGTGGCTACAGCGGCTGGGAGCGGATGTTACTGGTATCGCTTTGACCCCGAACACCACGCCCAGTTTGTTTGAATTGGCGCGCGTGGCCGGGTGTATAAATAGCCATTTTTGCGACATACGTGATGCGGCATCGCTGACTGCCCTGTTACGTGCGGCGCGGCCCGATCTGGTATTTCACTTGGCAGCGCAGCCGCTGGTTCGGGCCAGTTACCGCGAACCGCTGGCAACCTTTGCTACCAACGTCATGGGTACTGCTCACCTGCTTGAGGCCTTGCGCGGGCTGGACAGCGTGCGGGTAGCAGTGATGGTCACCACAGACAAGGTGTACCGCAACAACGAGGGGCATAACCCCTACCGCGAAGATGACGCTCTGGGCGGACATGACCCCTACAGCGCCAGCAAGGCGGCGAGTGAAATCGTCATCGCCAGCTACCGTGACGCCTTTCTGTCTGCACAGGGCGTAGCGGTGGCCAGTGCAAGGGCCGGCAATGTGTTTGGCGGTGGTGACTGGTCAGAAGACCGGCTGATTCCCGATGCGGTAAGGGCCTGGCAGGCTGGTCAGCCGCTGGTCATCCGTAGCCCCGGTGCCATTCGCCCCTGGCAACACGTGCTGGACCCTCTGGCCGGTTATCTCACGCTGGCTCAGAAGCTTTTCGAGGATGCGAAACTCGCTGGGGCCTATAACTTTGCGCCACAAACGGATGAGGCCGCCACTGTGCGTGATTTAATCGAATTGGCATGTAGCGCTTATGGATCTGGCGTAACAATCTATGAAAATAACAGCAAAGGCCCGCACGAAGCCGACTGGCTTGCGCTGGAAGTTGCCAAAGCGAGGGTGGCGCTAGGCGTCTATTCCCAATGGTCGCTGACCGAAGCAGTGAACCGCACAATGGCCTGGTACCGGGCACAGCAAGATGGTGCTGATGCGCGGGCGCTGTGTGAGTCGGAGATTACCGCTTACGAGGCATTTGTATGAGCCAATATGCAATTACCGATCTGCCTTTGGCTGGATTTAAGGGAGTATCGCTTTGAAATGTCGCCACTGCGCTAGCGAGTTGCGTCTACCGTTTTTGGATCTGGGTAGTGCGCCGCCGTCTAACGCCTATTTAACCGAGACGGACTTGCGAGCTTCGGAGGCCTGGTTCCCGCTACGTTTGCTGGTGTGCGAATCATGCTGGCTTGTCCAAACCGAAGACCAAGCCGGGCGCGATATTCTGTTTACCGATGATTACGCCTACTTCAGCTCGTTTTCGACTTCTTGGCTAGCTCATGCAGAACGCTATGTGCAGTCGATGGTGCAGCGCTTTGGTCTCAATAACGAAAGTCGGGTGGTGGAGATCGCTGCCAACGATGGCTACTTGTTGCAATATGTGCAAGCCGCCGGCATCCCTTGCTTTGGGGTCGAGCCCACAGCTGGCACAGCAGCCGCTGCCAGGGCCAAGGGCATCGCGGTTGTTGAACGCTTCTTTAGCTTGGAACTGGCCGATGAGCTGGCGCGCACCGGCCAACAGGCTGATTTGTTGGTGGCCAACAACGTACTGGCTCATGTGCCGAGCATCAACGACTTCGTGGCTGGCTTTGCACGCTTGCTCAAGCCACAGGGTGTTGCAACATTTGAGTTCCCTCATTTGCTACGCATGGTGCAGGAAAACCAGTTTGACACCGCCTATCACGAACACTACTCCTATCTGTCATTGACGGTGGTCGAGCACATCTTTGCTCTAAATGGTTTAAGCGTGTTTGACGTCGAGGAGCTGCCGACGCACGGTGGTAGCCTGAGAATCTTTGCCCAGCGCAGCCAAACTGGCACGCATTTAGTCTCGCCCAACGTGGCGTTGCTGCGCAAGACTGAAGCAGACGCCGGAATGGCCGCAGCCACCTTTTACAGCGGCTTCCAGACTAGGGCGGAGAAGGCCAAGGATGATCTTCTAGCTTTCCTGATCGATGCCAAACACCTAGGCCTAAAAGTGGCAGCCTACGGCGCCGCGGCCAAAGGTAATACGATCCTCAACTTCGCGGGGGTTCGACCTGACCTGCTGCCCTATGTGGTGGATCTGAATCAGGCTAAGCAGGGCAAGTTCATGCCAGGCAGTCGGATACCGATTGTTGATGAGGCACACCTCAAAGTGCACCAGCCGGATCGCATCCTGATCCTGCCATGGAATCTGCGGCAGGAAGTAATGGCGCAACTGGCGTATGTGCAGCATTGGGGTGGGCAGTTTGTGACTTCGGTGCCAGCGCTTGTCGTGTCCCAGGGATTGTCCGCATGAGGGTGCCTTACCCGCTAATGACGCAAGTTGACACTATCAAACTCTAATGTCTTGCATCGAGGCTGATTTCTGGGCAGAACTAGCCCAAATCCAAGTCGAGTCTATCGGCTGGATTCCACTGTATGAAGCCGCCTAGAAGCCCTGCAAGCTGTCCATCATGAAGGCGCTTCAGGTTATTTGATTAGCCCAGTTTGGGAAGCATGGAGCCTCGCTGTTGCGGGGTTTTTTGTGGGTGGGGGTACGGTGGGTCTGCGGGATGGCGGCATAAGAGAATGCCAATTTATTAGATCTCAAAGCTGGGGTCTATTTGATGCCATTCGGAAATTAGCTTCGCACGCTTATCTTGAGGCATTGCGATCAAGCTGACTCGAATTAAATAAGTCCCACATTGTCTTTGCCGAGTCTGGGAGCGATCACTTTCAAGTTGCTTGACCTCTACTTTTTCGACTGAAGAATTGACCTTTTTGGATACCATGTTCTCAATCATCCCAAGCAAAGACGAATCCGCCCTTGGAGGTGAACTCTGCAAAATCATGAAGTGATTCATTGGCGTTCAAGTTAACTGATTCAAATTCTTCCTTCGTCATACCCTCTCTAATCAACACTTGGCTTTGAGCTTGTAAAGGTGCAATATCTCCGGCCTTAATTGCTATGAACGCGGCTGTTAGTGCTCGTGACAATCCAATAGCATCCGTATCGGTCACGCGTTTGCAATAGCCCCAAGGCTCGACCTGATAGGTCGGTTGAAAATGTGCAATGTAGTCATGGTTTCTTTTTGCACTGTCCTTGTCTACGACCGTACCCTCTGGAGTCCAGCCGAATTTCTCGGCAACCTCCAGCAATTTTCGCCATGTCTTGACTTGCAAATCAAAGGTAGCGAATCCAGCTTCTCCCGGTTCCCCTCTTACCATTTCAACAATAAGCATGATCTGTTCCTTTAAAAGCCAAACGCTTGGGCTATTTCCTCAGCCTTTTCAAGCGTCAGGGTTGGGTTTTTATGCAGCACTTGCTCTAGAGGATCGTAGGTAGGTTGAGCGGTCTCTGGCCTCATAGCTTGCTCGCTTTCATGTGGCAATGAGATCTGTACAACCATCGGTACAACAGCCCCAATGTCGATCAGGCTTTGATCGCTCTCTTGCTGCACTTCCATCCATACTTCATCTGGCTGTTGAGATCGAATAGGCATAAGCCAAGCATCTTCATGAAACACCCCGCTCCTCCAAAACACCAGTTCTTTGACGTTCCGCCCATCAAGCTCAGTCACCCCCCAGACTCTTTTGTGAATCGGCTTGATTCGCCAGCCTTGCATTCCAGATTGTTTAAGTTTGCGCACAGGGCCTCGGATCTGAACGACTCTACCTATGTTTTGTCTGCAAGCGATGGTGTCGTTAATCACCACGGCAAGGTCGCCGTCTTTGCAGCGTAATGCGCTTTGTTGAACAGTCATGCTCAGTCTCCTGTTTAGCAACGTTTGACGAAATGTCGGGAGTTGCAAGTTGGAATAAATCCCCCAGCTGATAAGGCTCAGCCCAGCCATCAAAAAAGCCCTCACGAGGAGGGCTTGACGCTGCTATCGGCTTGGTTGCCTCGAAAGGCCACATTAGCTATTAGCTTGACCACCTTGCCCCGTAGGCAGGTTGGTGCGGGCGTCAACCCGACTCTGAATGTATGAGTTCATTGTAAATGCTTGATAGGCAGTGTGTCAATGACAGTGACTGTCATAGTGCTCCAGAGCGCTTGGCATTGAGCACCTCTTGCACGCGCTCGTCTGACAGGCGACCGGGCTTGAACCACTTGAGCTTGCCGCCTTGGGTGGCAACAACGCCGGCCAGCAATACTCTGATCCAGTCGCGCTGAAGTTTGGCCTTCTTGGTTGTACGTCCATGCTTTGGCGGTCGACCAGTCGATGCGCCTCCATGGAAGCGACACTTGCCGCCCGCGCCTGTTCCAGCTAGCTTGCACGGCTCGCCGCTTTGGCGGGAAGTAGCAGTGCACTTTGGCAAGGCCGCTAGTGCAGCTCGGGCTTTTTGCATAGGGGTCATTGGTATTGATCCATGGGGTAAGTGGTGAGAGCTGGAAAAACACAAGCGAGATGTGTGTGCAAACGGAGGGCGACGGTTTCATCGGTATGAATTGACCGATCTGCCAGTTCCGCCAATATCTGCCGCCGAGCCGCTGTAGAACCTTAGGGAAGGGGGATTGGTGTGGCGAAAGTTCCGCCGCCACGCCATTCCCTATAGCGCGGCGGCGTAAGTAGAGGGCTTGAATGATGTACAAATATCCTCGGCGGCTGTCAATTCAGAAATGGCTCATTGCTGCTGAG
>CANNNH010000098.1 GCA_947505915.1 Comamonadaceae bacterium | reverse complement strand
GAATCCCTTCCGCCATCCCCGCCCAGTCCGTCATCCTCGCGCAGGCGGGGATCCATCCCCCTCTTCCCGGCTGGTGTAGGCGTCCACCAGCGCTTGCAGGTGCAGGCGCTGCACGGGCTCGAGGTAGGGGATCAACAGGTTGAGCACGTGGTGGGCGCCGCGCAGCAGGGCGGTTTGGGCGTTTTCGGGCTCTAGCGCGTGGCGCGGGTTGCGCACGTATTCAAAGCTCAGCCAGTAGGTCAGCACCACCACCATGCTGGTGGCCGTGGGCTCGGTCTGGCGCGAGTCCATGCTCATGGCGCGGTGCAGCGTCATGCTGGCCAGCATGGCTTTGACGGCGCGGGTCTTGTTGTCGATGATGCGCTGGAAATGCGTTTCAAGCTTGCGGTTTTTACTCAGCAAGTCGTTGAGGTCGCGGTACAAAAACCGGTATTCCCAAATACGCTCAAACAGCGTGTGCATGAAAAACCAGGCGTCTTCCACATCACGCACGCCTTCACTGGCGCCCAGCAATTCGCCCAGCGCTTTTTCATAGCGCTCCAGCAGGGCGTTGATCAGCTCGTCTTTGGCCGGGTAGTGGTAGTAAAGATTGCCAGGGCTGATCCCCAGCTCGGCTGATATCAGCGTGGTCGAAACATTGGGCTCGCCAAAGCGGTTGAACAGCGCCAGCGTCACCTCGAGAATGCGCTCCGCAGTGCGGCGCGGCGCTTTTTTCGCCATCGGCTTGCCTTCCTGACTCTTGTGTCTGAGGGCACTCTAACCCAGGCGGCGCGGCCGGGTAACTAGGGAAGGCCATTAGCTGGCAGAACGCGCCCTCGCCTTGGCCTTGCTTGCGGGCGCCTTGGCCACTCTTTTTGCTGGCTTTGCCCCGGCACTGAGCGCCGCCACCTGCCGCTTTAAAGCCGCTACTTCTGCTTGCAAGGCCGCCATGTCGGCGGCTGAGGGTGCACCCAGGTGGGCGAGCGCTTTGGCTACGCGTTCTTCAAAAATGCTCTCTAACTTGTCCCAGGGCTGCGCTGCCCTGGCGCCCAGGCTGCTGAGGCTGGCGCTCATGCCGCTACTCAAGCCCGTGGTCGCCTCGGCCAGGCTGCTGAATTTGCGGCTGGCTTCGGCCAGTTTTTCTTCGGCTGCGGCTTTGGTCTGGCGTTGCAGGCTCAGGCCTTCTTTCACCAAACCCTGAAAGGCCTTGCTACCTTCTTCTTGCGCCTTGGCAAAAGCACCCAGGCCGGCCAGCCAGATTTGCTGCGCAGAGTCTTGCACCAGGCCGGCGGTGTGCGGTGCTTCGCTGCGTTTTGCTTCGGGTCGGGTGGTGGTGTTTTTTTTGGCGGGCATCGGTTTTGTGGGGGTTTAAAGTGAATGAGGCGGGCAAGTCAGCAAGCGCAACCGATGTTAAGCCGCTCCCTCGTGCGGTATTAGGCGGCATCTTCTAAAAGCAGCCATATGAATCGCAAGAACACTGGTCTAGGCGACAAGCTTTAACGCTATGATGAAGGGCTATGCCGAATCAACAGAAACAGTACTCTGAGACCTACTTGAGGTTTTTGCAGTTGGTGCAATCTTTGCGGAATTTGCCAGATTTCGTGCTGCTGGACCCGGTCGAAGAGCGCCTGCTGCACCTCTTTGCCACCGTTTGGCAGGCCGGCCAAAAAATCACCGTGCTGCAAGCAATGGCCCTGTCTCAGGACGTCTCTTCGACCACTGCGCACCGCCGCTTGAAGTCTTTGCGCCAAAAAGGCGTGCTCACCCTGGTGCCTGACGAAGTTGACAACCGCATTAAATACGTTCAGCCCACACCCATGGCCGAGCATTACTTTGCCCAGCTGGGGCAATGCATGAGCGAGGCAAAGATAAGCTTATAGTTGTATTCAAGGGCTGCTTAAAATTTTCCAAAATGACTAAAGGTACAATAACAACAATGGAAAATTCAGCCCCCACCTCAGCTGCAGAAGACGACGAAATCAGCCTGCTTGACCTGCTGCTCACCGTCAGTCAAAACATCAAGCTCCTCATTCTCGGCCCCCTTGCCGCCGGCCTGTGCGCCTTGGGCATTACTTTTACGCTGCCAGCCACCTACGAAAGCGTGGCAATTTTGCCGAGTGACATCGGCAGCACCCTGCGCCTGGCTACTGTGTTGGACCCCGTCGTCGCTAAGCTGGACCTGGGCAAAGGCCAAACCCCCGAGCAGGCCCGCCTGGCACTGAGCGGCCGCATCAAATTCGCGCAGGACAAGCAAACCAAGCTTTTCACGCTGACTGTGTCTGGTGACAGCCCGCAGCAGGCGCAGGCCATGGCCAAGGCCGTTTTGAAGCAAAGTTACGAGCAAAATCGTCCACGAGGCATTAATAAGACCCGTTTAGAAGCTCAGTTGGTGGGTGCCAAGCAAAGGCTGGAAGAAGCGCAGCGAACCAGCGTTGGCCTCTTGGGTGTGCTGGAGCGCGGCCTTAAGTCAGAAGCTGCCCTCAAGTCAACAGGGTCTGACGTATCAAAGAGCTACACCGACTTGTTGTCCGTCCTTGCCGGCATGCAGGCGCAAGTGGTGTCGCTGGAAATGCAGCTCGAAGGCATGTCCGACGAGCAACTGTTGCAAGCCCCCTCCCTGCCAGAAAAGCCCGTCAGCCAGAAAAAGGCCATGAAAGCCACCATCGCCGCCTTGGCCACCGGCTTTGCGCTCCTGTTGTTTGTTTTTATTCGCCAAGGCCTGCGCACCGCCGGCGCAGACCCCGAAAGCGCCGCCAAGCTCGCCGCCATTCGCCGCGCGCTGGGTTTTGGCGCCAAACCCCAGGCCTGAGCCCTTTGCGGTCTAACCAGCTAACCCGCTAGCTATTGCCCTGCAACATGTTCAGCTGGTACCTCATTCACAGCAAGCCCAGGCAAGAGTCCTTGGCGCTGGACAACCTGCAGCGGCAGGGCTATGAGTGTTATTTACCGCTGATCAGCGTTGAAAAGCTGCGTCGCAAGCTTTTGGTGCCGGTTGATGAGCCGCTGTTTCCACGCTACTTTTTCATACGGCTGGACGCCAGCCAGCAAGGTAAAAGCTGGAACCCTATCCGCTACACCATCGGTGTGAGCCGATTGGTCAGCTTTGGCAATGTGCCGGCCAAGGTAGACGATGCTTTGGTCTCGACCATTCAGGCCCAACTCCAAGCCCAGCCCCTGCAGCAGTCGCACTTTGCCCCCGGTGAGCAGCTGCGCATCAACCAGGGCCCCTTTGCCGGCCTGGAGGCCATTTACCAAATGGCAGACGGCATAGCGCGCGTGATGGTGCTCATTGAGATTATGAGCAAGCAAGTGCGCCTGTCAATCGAGCCGGGGAGTCTGAGTAAGCGGGCTTGAGGTCTGGCGGGTTTGCCCGTAATCAAACGGCGTCAGACTACCTTCAAAGCCATCAGTAGCCCTGAAACAAAAAATCAAGTGCTGCGGTGATTTGGTCACGCGCATGCGCCAAAGAGGTCACCGGTGACTTCAACGCCTTGCTGGCAACAGCGCCCATCTTCGGCGTTTCCAGTAAAAACTCTTCTCTTTCTATGGTGAATACCGGAGTCAGGCGAGATGACAGCTTGACCTTGGGGAAGTGCTTGATACTGCGCAGGGGAATCACCATCCTGCTGTCCAACCCATCGAGCAGATCGCTCTGCACATCCAGTAGGTAGGGCGTGGTTGCCGCGTGGCTGCCTGCATTTGCGTAGACATCAAAGCGTGCCATCAGAAGCTTCTCCATTCGTCCAGAGGCAGCCCCTCAGCCTCCATAGTGGCGTTGTAAGCCGCAATGAAATCGGCATGCTCTTCGCGCCATTTGCGCTCTTGCTCGCGGAGCACAACTTCCCGCAGGTGTTGTTCGCAAACCTGAGAAATGTTGATCTCAAGGCCCTTGGCGGCCTCCAGAACATCGCTGCTCAGGCTCAAATTGATTGCCCGTTTACCGGGCCTACCGGTTCTTACATGTTGGGAGGATGGTGTGGCTGGCATAAGGGTGTCCATGCGCATAATATTATGCGCATATTTTAGGCGCATTTTTTGGGTACAGAATGCTAGGCGAGTCTATTAAATTCAATAGATCAATCTAGTAAAACGTAAATCCCCTCTCAGAACCCCACCTCTTTCTGGTGGCGTACGGCCAGAACGGAGACAAACTGTTGGTCAGGCTTGGTATCCAGGTGGCTCTATGTCATTGCCTTTTTCGAGCTCTGCCATCCAGGCATCTGCCTCAACGGCGCTCACGTGCAAACCGTTCGCACGGAAGGCTTCCCATGCCAGCTGCGAGTCCAGACGAAAGGCCTCTCGCTTTTCTTCGCGATCCACATACTGCGTGATCGCCTCGCGCATCAACCAATGAGGAGTGCGCTGACGCGCCTGAGCTAGGCGCTTGACTCGAGCTTTGATGTCCCCGTCGATCTTGATTGCCACAGGGCGAACGGCACTTTCAGTCATGGCGGCCTCCATAAAAGTATTTTCTGGTATTACTAATGCAAACTAGAATGCGGAATGCTTCGCGATAAATTCTTGCCAATGTTGACGTCGCGGTTCACTTCAAAGCGGTAGCCCCAGTTGAATCTTAAGGACGTGCTCAACAATTTTCATGTCTGCCTTGTTCAACACGCCCAGACGTGTACTTAACCGCTCTTTGGCCACGGTGGTCATCTGGTCTGACATCGCTTTGCTGTTTTGGCCTGCTACTGCAACAACCGCCTCGCTAGGGTAAAGCCGCCCCATGTTGGATGTCAGGGGTACAACTTGGACTCTGTTCAGATGAGCATTTGAAATGTCATTGCTCACGATGACAGCCGGGCGGGTCTTGCGGATCTCGCCGCCTCTGGCAGGATCGAAGTCCACCCACCAGACCTCAGCGCGCTTCATGCGTTCCGTCGGCAATCAACGCCTCGCTCCACTCCAGTGCCTCTTGCTCGCGCTGAGTGTCCTGCGCCATGGCCATGTAGCCAGCGGCCAAGTCATCTCCGACAACGTGAGGCCTCGCCAGGGACTCAATGAAAGCGCTGATTTTTCTCCGTCCTACGACTCTGACAAGTCCTTCATAGACTGCCTCGTCCATGGTGATGGTCATTCTTTTCTGCATGGCAAGCTCCTTTTATGCATATATGCATTATGCGCCAGCTCTTGTTTTGAGCAAATCCGGCCAACCTCGCAGCCCCCCAGCACCAGTGCGCCGGGAGTCTGAGCAAGCGGGCTTGAGGTCTGGCGGGTTTGCCCGTAAAATTGAACCTTACCAAACGGTCCGTCATGTTTGGAAAGTGCTGTTTTTTACAACCCGGCACTGCGGTAGCTATCAAGCTGCCTTTTTGTCATACCCGCGAAGGCGGGTATCCATCCTAAAACCTCCATGCGCCTGACTCCCGCCCAGATCGACACCATCAAAAGCACGGCGCAGGAGGTGCTTGGCCCGGGCGTTCAGGTCACTTTGTTTGGCTCGCGCGTGCATGACGACCAAAAAGGCGGCGATGTTGACCTGATGGTGGAGGTGCTGCAAGCTGTTCAAGAACCGGCCCTCATGGCGGCACGCTTGGCCAGTCGCGTTTCGCGCTCGATGCACGGGCGCAAGGTAGACGTATTGCTCAAGGCCCCCAATCTGCTAGAGCAGCCCATCCACCGTATCGCCACGCAAGAGGGTGTGCGGCTGTGAGCCTTACCCCTGCGCAGCATGAGCGCCTTGCTTTTCTTTGCCGAAGGGCTGGATAGAGTCTGTTGAAGCCTGGCTGGAAATCCGCAAACTTCGCAACCAGATGGTCCACGAATACATCGAAGACCTGGCGCTACTGACCAGCGCCCTGCAAACCGGACACAAGCATGTGAGCACATTGGTTGTGGCTGGTAAAAAAATGGTGGCCCAGGCCAGTCTGTTGCTGTCGAAATAGGTTTTCTGTCGGCAAGACGGCAATTCCCGACTGTTATTGGTAAATACGAAATTGAGCAATGTGAATTTCGTAATCTCGATATTGGGTTTTAGCGGGCCTTGCT
>CANNNH010000097.1 GCA_947505915.1 Comamonadaceae bacterium | reverse complement strand
GAAGATTTGCTGACTTTGTCGCGCTTGGAAGGCAGCCCTTTGCCCGGTGTGGATCAATCGGTGGGACTCAAGTTGGTGTGGGATCAAGCTCAACAAGAAGCCCGTGCACTGTCGTCGGTGTTGATGCCGGTGTCAGCTCAGCAATTGGATTTCAACTTCCCCGCAGAGTTGAATGATGCGGCATTGATCGGTGTGCCCACAGAGATTCAAAGTGCTTGGTCCAATTTGCTCAGCAATGCTGTCCGCTACACCCCAGCAGGTGGCCGGTTGGAGGCCAGGGCGCACATCGATGTCAGTGGGCTTTTTTGTTTATCGGTGCAAGACTCGGGCCCAGGTATTGCGCCAGAGCATTTGTCGCGTTTGACAGAGCGTTTTTACCGGGTGGACAGCAGCCGCTCGCGCGATTTGGGCGGCACTGGTTTGGGCTTGTCCATCGTCAAGCATGTGATGCAACGCCACGGTGGCGAACTGCGCATTGACAGCCAATTGGGTGTGGGCTCGCGTTTTGAATTGGCTTTTCCGGCGGCACGCATGCGCGGCCTCAGCCCCTTGGTTCACGCTGACTGACTTTTCTCAGCAGCCATAAAAAAATCATCGATGTCAGCGCCAGAGCCAGGCTGCTGCTGATCCAAAAAGCCACCGGGTCTTGTAAAGCCGGTGTCCAGGGTGTGCCGTGGTAGGCGATCCATTGGCCTCCACCCAGCCCCAATCCCCACAGCATCAAGGCATACACCAGCAAGGGCGCCAGGGTTACTTTGTGGCAGCGCAGCAAAAACATGCCCAGGGCTTGCATCGCATCCCCCAAGTGAAACAGGGCCAGCCAGCCCAGCAAGTGGCTGGCCACCACCACCACCTCGGCTTGTTGGCTGTAGACAGCGGCCAGGGGGTGGCGGCACAACCACACCAGCAAACCCAGCGTCAGCGCGCACCCTGCCACCATTCGAATGCCCAGCCACTGAACTTGAAGCGCCCGCTGGGTTTGGTTGGCCCCCATCCAGTAACTGACCCGGGCACTGGTGGCGATGGACAAAGACAAAGGCACCATGTAGAGCAAGGTGGCCACATTGGAGGCAATTTGGTGGGCGGCCAAAGGCAGGTTGCCCATGCGTGCAATGAACAAAGCCATGAAAGCAAATGAAGACACTTCCACCAACAGCGACAAGCCATTGGGCAGGCCCATGGCCAGCATGGGTTTGATGGTGGACCAATCGGGTCGGCGCCAAGGTGCGCCAATGCGCAAAGGCCGGTACATGGGGGCCCAAACCAACAAACCGATCATGGCCAAGAGCATGGCGAGATTGACCCACCAAGTGGCCCATGCACAACCGATCAAACCCATGCCGGGTTGGCCTTCCGTTCCCAAGGCCAGCCAGATGGACAGGGGAATTTTGACCACCAAGGCCAGCACTTGGATCAGGGTGATGACCCGCGGATGTCCCAGGCTTTGGTTGAGCGTGCTGAACATGCGAAACAGCAAAGCCGGGGCCAGCGCCAAGGACAAAATGGCCAGGTAGTCTGCCACCACGCCTTGCAAAGGGGCGGGCACTTGGGTCCATTCCAAGATCAGTTGTGGGTGACACAATAAAAATGCCCCCGCAAGGCTGAGCAAGACGCAGATATACAGGCCTTGCTCAAAGCAGTGGCCAATGGCTTGTTTTCGGCCAGCACCCACATGCTCGCTCAAAATGGGCAGCAGGGCTTGCAGCACCCCCATCAGGGCCACAAAAACGGTGATGTACAGCGAAGAGCCGACCGACAAAGCGGCCAAAGCCTCGGGTGAGCTGCGACCGGCCACCAAGGTATCGGTCACGCCAAAACCCATCACCGCAATTTGCCCAATGAACACGGTGGCCGCTTGGCCGGCGATCAGCCGCCGTTCATTCATGGTGCTTTTGTGGGAGAGCCAGCGGGGCGGGCCTGGCGGTAGATCAGCAAGTTTTCATAAGCGCGCGTGGGCCTTTGTACTTTTTGAACTCGGGTCCATTGCAGGGGGTCTGGGGCGTGCGCGGGGTCGCTGGCCCATTGCGGGTCCACCAACAACCATTCGCACCGACTGGCCGCAGACAGGTTTTCCAAGCGCCAAGGGCCATGCCACTTCAAGCCGGCAATTTGGCCTGCGTTCAAGCCCTGGATGGCCACGCAAGCGGTCTCGGGGATGGCCAGTTTCACTTGTTCCACCAAGGGCACATAGCTGCGGGCGTAGTTCAACAAAGGCAGCCACAGGGTCATCAACAGCAGCCAGCACAAGGCGGCACCGGCCGAGGGCAACACCAAGCTTTTCCACAAGGCCGTTCGGTGCCGACCCACCCGCCAATGCACCAGCCAAACCCACAGGGCTGAACCGGCCAAGGCCAAAGCCAAAGGAAGGTATTCAAAGGCAGGGATGAACCCCGGGGCCAGGCGGGCGACGTTGGCGGCGGGTTGCGGTGGCCAACCGGTTTGCATGGCCAACAACACCACCCAAATGACCACGCCGCAGCCGGTAAAAAACAACAAGGTGAACCAGTCGATCAAGGCGGTGACGCTGCGCTGCAAGGTGGGCAGCGCAAAGGCCGCCATGGCCGCCAACGCCGGCAAGGCCAGCAGCAAGGTGCGCTCTGAAGCCGCGGTCATGGCGCTGGCCACGGTCACGGTCACGATCATGGTGATGGGCCAAATCACATGCATGGACCAGGGGCGACGGCCCCACTGGCGCCGCCAACTCCACGCCGACCACAGCGCCAAAGGCCAACAAGGCCAGGTGAACCACAGCATCAGCTCCAACCAGCGGCGAATTTCAGATGCCGGCAAAGGCCAAGTGCGCAAGCGCCAACGCCACAAATCCCATTCGTTCACCATGCCGGCCAGAAGCAACAACGCCAAGCCCAACAGGCTGGCCAATGCCAGGCGCATGGTTGCGGACAGCTCAGGCGTTCCTCCCATAAGAACCAGCAAGGCCGCCAAGCCCAGGGCCATGGCCAATGTAGGCGCACCGCTGAGTGCCAACACCGACAAACCCAGCACGCTGATCAACCCCCCACGCCAAGGGTGGGTCCGCAGCAAAGCCACGCCCATGAACAGCGCACTGCTGCCACCGAGTTGCACCAGCATGGGCGATGTTTCGTGCAGGGGAACGGCCAGGCCCAGGCAAGCAATCAATGCCAATAAACCGGCATCGGCCAGGGTGTGGGCATAGGCTTTGGGCTCGGCCTCGCCGCCAAAGGCAAAGCTGACGGGCTGCGCCTGGGGGCTGCGTGCCAAGGCTTCGATGGCATACCAAGTCATGGCCAGACACGAAGCAGCTATCGCCATGAACGGTAGGCGTGAGGCCATCACTGGGGACAGCCATTCGGGTGTCCACTGGATGGCCCATGCCCCCAGCCAAAAGGGCAACACCCCATCGAGTTCGGGCGGCAAACCCATCAAGGTGGGTTGCCACCACAGGCTTTCGCCCTGGGCCAAGGCCCACATTTGGCCAAAAGCCGCCATGTCCCAAGGACGCCAAGGGTCACGGCCCAAAAAGCCAGGCAATAAATAAACCCCGCACAACAGCAGCAAACCCCAGCGCGGCAGTCGGCGCACGCCGCTTTGGGCAACGATGGCGGGATTGGGCGTGTTCAAGGTTTCAGGGCTTGGTGGGCCTCAAGGGCAGAACGGGCAGCCATAAAAAAAGCAGCGCGGTCGTCCCGTGCTGCTTTTGGATGGGTGAAGACGGCTTATTTGGCGGCAGTCTTGTACTTGTTGCGGAATTTCTCCACGCGCCCACCCATGGTATCGACCGATTTTTGGGTGCCGGTGTAGAAGGGGTGTGATTCGCTGGAGGTGTCCAACTTGTACAAGGGCAGTTCGCGACCATCATCCATCTTGACCATTTCTTTGGTGTTGGTGCAAGAACGGGTGACAAATTTGAAGCCGTTGGAGAGGTCTACAAAGCAAACCTCGCGGTAATTGGGGTGAATGCCTTCTTTCATGGGGTGTCCTTTGATCAGCTGCAACAGCCTCGCCAAACCATTTTGGCGCACTTTTCGCAAAACGCGTGATTATGCCACGGCTTCAGCCGCCCCTGCGCATCAGGTCAAAGAAGTCAACATTGGTTTTCGTGGACTTCATGTTTTTGAGCATCAGCTCCATCGACTCAATTTCATCCATGTTGTAAATGAACTGTCTGAGGATGCGGGTTTTTTGCAAAATTTCGGGCTGCAGCAGCAGTTCTTCCCGGCGGGTGCCGCTGCGGTTGAGTTGAATGGCTGGGAACACCCGTTTTTCATACAAGCGGCGATCGAGGTGGATCTCGCAGTTGCCCGTGCCTTTGAATTCCTCAAAAATCACTTCGTCCATGCGACTGCCCGTATCGACCAAGGCCGTGCCAATGATGGTCAAGGAACCGCCCTCTTCAACTTTGCGCGCGGCACCGAAAAATCGTTTGGGGCGCTGCAATGCATTGGCGTCCACACCGCCAGAGAGCACCTTGCCGGAGCTTGGAACCACGTTGTTATAGGCGCGGGCCAAGCGGGTGATGGAGTCCAGCAAGATGATCACGTCTTTTTTCAACTCCACCAAACGTTTGGCACGCTCAATCACAATTTCTGCCACATGGACGTGGCGCGCTGCGGGCTCGTCAAAGGTGGAGGCGATCACCTCGCCACGCACACTGCGTTGCATCTCGGTCACTTCTTCGGGGCGCTCGTCCACCAACAAGACCATCATGTGGCTGTCGGGGTAGTTGGCGGTGATGGCATGGGCAATGTGCTGCATCATCACGGTCTTACCGCTTTTGGGCGGTGCGACGAGCAAGGCGCGCTGACCTTTGCCAATCGGGGCAATGATGTCAATGATGCGCCCTGTGATGTTTTCTTCACCTTTGATGTCACGCTCCAAACGCATCTGCTCTTTGGGAAACAGGGGTGTCAAGTTCTCGAACATGACTTTGTGTTTGTTGTTTTCGGGCAGATCGCCATTGACCTGGTCCAACTTGGTCAAAGCAAAGTAACGCTCGCCGTCTTTGGGAATACGCACTTCGCCTTCGATCATGTCGCCAGTGTGCAGATTGAAGCGGCGCACTTGGCTGGGGCTGATGTAGATGTCGTCCGTGCTGGCTGTGTAACTGGTGTCAGGGCTGCGCAAAAAGCCAAAACCGTCCGGCAGGATTTCCAGCACACCGTCGGCAAATACTTGTTCACCGGCGCGCGCGCGTTTTTTGATGATGGCAAACATCAGCTCTTGCTTGCGCATGCGGCCGGTGTTTTCGATTTCGAGCGCTTCAGCCTGCTTGAGCACTTCAGACACGTGCAGTGCCTTGAGTTCGTTCAGATGCATGGAAAGACTCCTGCGATGGAGTTCATAAATAAAAGGGGGGGAGGGGGAGCGGCCGCAAGAGCCATTCGATCCGTTTGGAATCCCGTCAATCGGGTTGGACGGGGGAAATCACCAGAATGATTATGACAGGAAAAAAACCTGGGTCGTCCGACCCAGGTGGGAGTGAGGTCAGGCCAATTGCTGATCGATGAATTCGGTCAATTGGGCTTTGCTCAGGGCACCCACTTTGGTGGCGGCCAATTGACCATCTTTGAACAGCATCAAGGTGGGGATGCCACGAATACCAAATTTGGCCGGGATGTCTCGGTTTTCGTCCACATTCATTTTGGCGATTTGCAGCTTGCCTTGATAACCATTGGCCACATCGTCCAAGATAGGCGCGATCATCTTGCAAGGGCCGCACCACTCGGCCCAATAGTCGACCAACACAGGCGTGCCCGATTGGAGAACATCGGTTTCAAAGGATTGGTCGGTGATGTGTTTGATGAGGTCGCTGGCCATGTGTTGTCCTGTAGTGGTGAGGCGATATGAAGAGAGATTGTGACAGAAAGTGCAAATTTCAAGTGACCCGTGCGGGGCCCCGCGGCCCTGCCACTGTCGCCACGGGGGGCCGTTTGTTCAAGTGGCCCGTGCCCTGGACATGGGCAGGTATCAACATGGGCTAAGAGGGGGGTGACGAGCCTTGACCCCGGCACTGGTTCCACAGTTAGAGCTGCTTGGTTCCCCACCTGACTCGGTTGGCCGCTTAGCCATGCGGGAAG
>CANNNH010000096.1 GCA_947505915.1 Comamonadaceae bacterium | reverse complement strand
AGAAATGAAGCTCGATGAAATTTACCTCCTGCCCAATATGGTCGAGAGCCAGTCCGCAGGCTGGAAGTTGTACAACCGCATCAACGATGTGTGTGTGCGCTTTCTGGGCCAGCCCGTGCAGTACCTGACCTCCATTGAGTCCGACGAAATGGTCTTGACCGCCTTGAAAAAATACCAATCAGTTTTAGAGTTGGCGCCCGGCACGGGTGCTTCAAGAGATTACCGCCGCTTGGCCGATTTTTGCCAGCAGCTGCGCCCCATCGACCCCTTGTCGGGTGGGATGCAGTTCTTCATGGAGCGGTTGATTCAAAACAAACCGGAGGCCCTATGAGAGCCCTTTCCCCTGTAGCCCTGTACCAGCAATGCCAGCCCAAAGGCGATGAATTGGTGTTGGCCCATTTGGGTCTGGTCAAGCGCGTTGCCATACACCTCAAAGCCCGGGTGCCGGCCTTCATGGAACTCGACGAGTTGATCCAAGTCGGCATGCTGGGTTTGTTGGAAGCCTCCAAAGCCTACGACCCCGCCAAGGGGGTGGAGTTCGAAAACTTCGCCCACAGCCGGGTGCGTGGTGCCATGCTCGATGAGGTTCGGCGCTTGTCCTTTTTGCCCCGTTCAGCGGTGGCCTTCAACAAAGAACACAACGAAGGCTTGCATGTGCTGGCCAGTGAATTGGGCCGCAACCCGACGGAATCTGAAATTGCCGAATTCATGGGCAAAGACTTAGAAGAATTTCAGCGCGAACGCGGCAAAGCCCGCCGCTTTGAAACCTATTCCTTGGAAGTGGTCACCGAAGAGGTCATGGGCATTGCCGATGAAGCGTCGCACCAGCCCGATGTGATGGTCGAAGAGGCCGAGTTCATGGATGCCGTGACAGCGGCGATTGCCGATTTGCCCGAACGCGAGCAAACCGTGATGCAGCTGTATTACGTGGAAGAGCTGAATTTGAAAGAGATTGGTGAAGTTTTGGGTGTGAGCGAGTCGCGCATCAGCCAAATTTTGTCAGCTGTGGTGAAAAAGCTGCGTGGCACCTTGCAAGTTGAGCCCAACGGTGGCGGCATGATTCGGCGTGTCACATCATGAGCAGTTTTTTCCAACTCTTTCTGGCTTGGGGCGTGTTGCTCTTGGTGATTTTGGTGCTGTATCTGGTTGACAAAATCAACATCATTTACCAGCGGCAATCCCAAGACGCCACCGAGCCCGCTTACAGCGATGGCCTGTTTGGGGAGTTGGTGGGCAAAGCCTTGTGGGACGCCATGAGCGGTATTCCCTTGCCCGGTTTTGACCCCAAGTTGGTGCAAGACCTCAAGCCCCATTACGAGCCTGTGCTCAGGCAGCACATTGAGCATACTTTTTTGCAAGGGGTGACCGATCAGCGCGAAGGCCGCGCCGGTGTGCCGGTCAACAACCGCATGATCCCCACGCCGCGGGGTTCGGTCGAGTCATGGATGCCCTTGCACCATTTGTCCAGCCTGTACCAATGTGGCGTAGACCACGCCCAAAACAAACCCGCCGAGCGCTTGCGCGTTCAGCAAACCCTCGATCAGGTGTGTGTGATGCTGTATGCCAGAGCCGGTCTGGAGCTGAAAGATCCGTTCTCGCGGATTTTGATGGAGCCGATTGATCCAGGTGCACCGGAGGAAGCGGTCGCTGCCGATGGCGCCAACCCCACAGATGCCATGCCAGCAGCAGACCTGCCTGTGGAAGCGCAAGCCAACGTGGCGGTCCCTGATGCCCCGGCGCAGCCTTTGTCCCCAGAGCCTGAGCCCGAAGTCATCGAACCGGTGACCCTGGGACAAAGCCTGCCCATCCAAGCCAAACCGGTGCCCGCATGAACACGATTGCACCTGCCTGTTTGGCTCAAGTTCTGGCCGCTGAGACCGAATCTGCTCATGTCCCTCAACGAATTCAGGAGTAGATTCAGATGCGAGCCAATCAAAAAGCCATAGCCTCCTATGGCGATGTCAAAGTCACCACGGGCGTGGCATCGGCCAATGGCGCTCAGCTCATTCAAATGTTGTTTGACGGCCTCTTGGAGAGCTTGGCTGCCACCAAAGGCCATATTCAAAACGGTGCCATCGTCGAAAAAGGCAAAAGCATCGCCCGCGCCAGCCGCATTGTGATTGGCTTGCAAGGCGCCCTCGACTTTGAGCGTGGCGGCGATTTGGCCAACAACCTCAATGAGTTGTATGGCTATGTCACCCGCCGTTTGTTGCATGTCAATGCCCGCAATGATTTGGATGCATTGGAAGAGATTTTTGGTTTGATGAATGAAATCCGTTCCGCCTGGGAAGGCGTGCCCGATTTGATTCCCGCTTCACCCCGCGCGAGCGCTTTGCTTAACTGATACAACCGCCAGGCAATCGGGCCAAACGGCGGAAATATCAGTTAATCTCGCCCTTGCGCGCTTTGATAAGGTGCGTTACCCAGGTTTCCCTGGGTCGTGCCGCTTGTTTGGAGAGTTAGATGGTTGCTATTGTTGGCTTGGTTGTGTTGATGATTTGTGTATTCGGGGGCTTCATCATTGCGGGTGGATCCTTGGCGCCCATCATCAAGGCCGCACCTTATGAAATGTTCATCATTGGCGGCGCTGGTATTGGCGGCATGATCACCGGCAACAGCGGTGTGATTCTCAAAGGTGCCTTTGGTGGTTTTGGCCGGGTGATCAAGGGCCCGAAGTACAAAAAAGAAGACTATTTGGCCGTCATGCTGTTGGTGGCCAAGATCATGAAAACGCTCAAAACCGAGGGTGCGGTGGCGCTGGAGGCGCACATCGAAAACCCCGAGGCCAGTGCCATATTTGGCGAACATCCTCCGATCTTGCACGACCATGATTTGCTCGACTTGATTTGCAACACCGTGCGCTTGATGGTGGTGTCGTCCAGCAACCTCAGCCCCTATGCGGTGGAGGATGTGATGGACGCAGCGATCAAACTGCATCACCACAACGAACTCAAATACTCGGGCGCCTTGGCCACCCTGGCCGGTGCCTTGCCCGCGCTGGGCATTGTGGCCTGCGTGTTGGGTGTGGTGAAGACCATGGGCGCCATCGACCAACCTCCGCCGGTGCTCGGCGGCCTGATCGGCTCGGCCCTGGTGGGTACATTTTTGGGCGTGTTCTTGGCATACGGCATTGTTGAACCCTTTGCCTCGCGCTTCACCCAGGTCATTGACGAAGAAGGCGAAATGCCCAAAGTGGTCAAGCAAATCATCATTGGAACCTTGCACGGCCACCCCATGCCTTTGATCATCGAAGCCGCACGCGCTTGTGTCAGCCACCACAACCAACCCACGTTTGCCGAGGTCTTTGACGGCATGCGAGGCAAGTAATGGCGACGGAGGCAGAGAAAAAGCCCGAAGGCGAGGCCGCACCGGCCGAGTCGCCCGCGCCCGTCATCATCATCAAAAAGGTGATGGACGATGGCCACGGCGGCGCCCATGGCGGTGCTTGGAAGATCGCCCTGGCCGACATGATGACGGCCATGATGGCCTTCTTCTTGTTGATGTGGTTGCTGGGCGCCTCGACCGACGACCAGCGCAAAAGCATTGCCGACTATTTCAAGCCCACCTCGCAAAGCCTGATTGCCATTGGCCAATTGGCGGGCTCCAACGGCATTTTGGGTGGGCGATCCATCATCGATCCCGATGGTTTTCCTTATTCCGCCAAGCAAACTGGCTTGCTCGAGCGTTTGACCCCGCGCTCAGAGGGCGGCCCCAACCCTGACACCGAGCCCGGCCCAGAGAACGAAAACGAAAATGCCGACCCGGACAAACTCACGCCCGAGCAAAAGAAACAGATCGCTGCCGAGGCCGATCAAGCCAACTTTGACAAGCTGGAAAAAGAACTCAAGCAAAAATTGTCCGAGAACAAAAAACTGGAAAACCTCAAAGAGCAGGTGTCCATCACCCGTGAAAAAGACGGTTTGCGCATTGAAATCATTGACAAAGCCGACTTTGCCATGTTCCCCAGTGGCCAGGTGTCCATGCAGGGCCGGGCCCAGGCCTTGATCAACGAGGTGGCCGCATCCTTGGCCGATATGCCCAACAAAATTGCCATTCGCGGACACACCGACGCCGTGCCCTTTCAAAACGCCGAGGGGCGCAACAACTGGTCGCTGTCGGCCGAGCGGGCCGAGGCCACGCGCAAAATGTTGGAGAAAAATGGCATCAAAGAGAGCCGTTTCTCAAAGATTGAAGGCGTGGCCGATACCGACCCCTTCAATGCCAAAGACCCGCGCGACCCGCGCAACCGGCGCATGAGCATCACCGTTCAATACCAAGACCCGTGATGCGGGCCTGGGGTGTGGATGAAAAAAGCGGGCTTCAGGCCCGCTTTTTTGTGGGGTCATGGGCCGCAGGGTTCGGCAGCCCAGCCTGTTATCCGTATTTCAGCTCATATTTATTGATTTTTTCGATCAAGGTCGTGCGTTGCAAATTGAGCAATTTGGCTGTGCGTGACACATTGCCTTGGCTGCGTTGCAGGGCTTGCTCGATCATGCTGCGTTCAATGTCGGCCAAGCGCTCTTTGAGCGAGATGCCATCGGGTGGCAGCTGCGGCAGGCCCTGGGCCAGCATGCTGCTGTTTTCCACCTCGCGGTCTTCCAAGGTGGGCTGGTCGTCTATCTCCAGCAAGCCCTCGGGCAAGCCAAAGGCATCGGTGGCCGGGGGGGACAAGGTCTCCACGCGGTTCAGCGGCGCAGGTGAGAGGTTGGCCCGCAAGGGGTGCAAGCCTTTGGGCAGCAAACTCAATGGAATGGTGCGCAAGTCCAACTCTTTGCCCGCGTACAAGGTGCTGAAGCGATCGACCAAATTGGACAACTCTCGCACATTGCCGGGCCAGCCATAGGTTTGCAATGCCTCTAAAAAATCCAGGCGAAAGCGCACCGGGTTGGCCCCGCGCACCGCAAAGCGCTTGGCAAAGTGTTGCAACAACATGGGCACATCGCTGGCGCGCTCGCGCAAAGAGGGGGTGACCAGCGGAATCACGTTCAGGCGGTAGTACAAATCTTCGCGAAACCGGCCAGCTGAAATTTCTGACTCTAAATCGCGGTGTGTGGCGGCAATGACACGCACATCGATGTCCACCTGTCGTGTGGACCCCACAGGGTCCACACTGCGCTCTTGCAACACGCGCAGCAATTTGACCTGCATGTCCAAAGACATGTCACCAATTTCGTCCAGAAACAAGGTCCCACCATGGGCCAGCTCAAAGCGGCCAATGCGGTCGGCCACAGCCCCGGTGAAGGCCCCCTTGCGGTGACCGAAAAGTTCACTTTCCATCAACTCTGCGGGGATGGCACCGCAATTAATAGGCACAAAGTTCCCGCCAGTGCGGTCGGACTGCTCGTGCAGCATGCGCGCCAGTACCTCTTTGCCGGTACCGCTTTCGCCGGTGATCAGCACGGTGGCGTTGGATGGGGCCACGGCCGAAACCATTTCGCGCAGGGCATTGGCGGCTTCGCTGTGACCGATGTAATGGGTGACCATGGGCTCTAAAAATCGTGAATCATTTCATTGTGTTCATCCACGCCCAACATGCAAGTCCACAAAAGTATTCGATACCAGAGATTGTCTGAGGCTGGGGTGTAAAGCTTGCCCACTTGATGCCGATCTGAGAGAGGACCCTGTTAACAACCTGGTTCTGTCAATTGAACCTGCGATATTTCACTCAAGAGGATGTGGCCATGAAACATATTTCCAGCATTTTGTCGTTGTGCGGTGTGGTGCTGCTCCAAGCCTGCCAGGGCTTTCCCATGAAAGTCGACACCACGGTGAACATGCCACCTGGTGCCGCAGAGGCCGCCCCGGCCAAGCCGCCAGTTTCCATGGTCTCGCCGATGATGGAAAAACGCGAAACCTTTGTCGCCACAGGCTACTCGGTGATCAGCGTGCAAAACAGCAAAAACCCCTCGCAGCAGCGTTTGTTGGCCATTCGCGCCTCCAAGCTCGACGCTTACCGCTCTCTGACCGAGCAGGTTTATGGCCAGCAACTGGACGCAACCACCACCGTGGCCGACATGACCGTGATCAGCGATAACTTTCGCGCCCGTGTCGAAGGCGTGGTTTACGGCGCTCAGTT
>CANNNH010000095.1 GCA_947505915.1 Comamonadaceae bacterium | reverse complement strand
GGGCATCTGCCAAATTGGCATACAAAAAGTGATAACCCAGTTGAGCGGCCGAAAATTGCAGGTCTGCCACGCTGAACGCGCGGATAGACTGAACAATATTGGTTTTGACAGTACGAAGAGGCAGGTCTGTTGCCACAGCAATCCCTTAAGTTGAGTGTGGGAAAGTGGGTACTTCCCCCGAGTTAACCCGAGTGTTACAGGCGCGAATTATCCGCCAAGCCAGACAAATTTGCAAGGATTGACAGACTTGGCTACAGCGGTAAAAGGGTTAAAAAAGAAAGCGAAGTTAGCCTTTGCACTCTTTAGAACTTTTATTTTGTTGAATTTATGTCTGCAACCGTGATGGCTGTCATGTTCACAATTCTTCTAACCGTGGTGCTGGCGGTCAAGATTTGCACCGGTTTGGCTGCTCCCAAGAGCACCGGGCCGATGGCAATATTGCCACCAGCCGCGGTTTTGAGCAGGTTATAGGCGATATTGGCGGAGTCTAGGTTCGGCAAAACCAGCAAATTGGCATCGCTGTGCAACGTCGTGGCGGGCATGAGACTGCGCCTTGCGGGGGTGTCAATGGCGACATCGCCGTGCATTTCACCGTCAATTTCCAGCCAAGGCGCACGTTCTTGGACCAGCGTCAAGGTGTGGCGCATCTTGACGGCGCTCGCGTGGTTGCTGCTGCCAAAGTTGGAGTGCGACAGCAATGCAGCTTTGGGCACCACGCCAAAGCGTTTCATTTCTTCGGCGGCCATGATGGTGATTTCGGCCAATTGCTCGGCGCTGGGGTCGTAGTTGATGTGGGTGTCGACCAAAAACACTTGCCTATCGGGCAGCAGCAAAGCGTTCATGCAGGCATAGGTGCTGATGCCTTTGCGCAGACCAATCACTTGATCGATGTAGTGCAAATGCGCGTCCGGCGTGGTCCAGGTGCCGCAGATCAAGCCATCGACTTCACCTTTGTGGAGCATCATCGCGCCAATCAGCGTAAGGCGGCGACGCATATCAATTTTTGCCAACTGCGCCGTCACACCCTTGCGAGCGGTGAGTTGGTGGTAGGTCTGCCAAAAGTCCTTGTAGCGGTGGTCATCTTCCACGTTGACCACTGCGTAGTCCACACCTTCTGTCAAGCGCAAGCCAAAACGCTCAATGCGCTGCGCGATGATGGCGGGGCGACCAATTAAAGTGGGCTTGGCCAAGCCTTCATCCAACACAATTTGCGCGGCGCGAAGTACGCGTTCGTCTTCGCCCTCGGCAAAGCAAATGCGCTTTTTCAGACCGCGCTTGGCCGCGGCAAAAATGGGTTTCATCGCCGAGCCCGAGGCATACACCAGCGATTGCAACTTTTCGCGGTAAGCATCCATGTCGGTGATGGGGCGCTGAGCCACACCGCTGGCTACCGCGGCTTGCACCACCGCTGGCGCGATCTTCATCATCAAGCGAGGATCAAACGGTTTGGGAATCAGATATTCTGGGCCAAAGGCCAAGGTTTCGCCCGCATAGGCGGCAGCGACCACCTCACTTTGTTCGGCTTGCGCCAGGTCAGCAATGGCATGTACCGCGGCAATTTCCATCTCCGACGTGATGGTGGACGCTCCTGCGTCCAAGGCGCCACGAAAGATGTAGGGGAAGCACAAGACATTGTTGACTTGGTTGGGGTAGTCGGTGCGACCGGTGGCCATGATGGCGTCGTCGCGCACCTTCAAAACCTCTTCGGGCAAGATCTCAGGCGTGGGGTTGGCCAGTGCCATGATGATGGGCCTCTGTGCCATTTTCTTCACCATCTCGGGTTTCAAAACGCCGCCCGCTGATAAACCTAAAAACACGTCTGCGCCATCGATAACTTCAGCCAAGCTGCGTTTATCGGTTTTTTGAACGAACTGAATTTTGTCTTCGTCCATCAATTCGCTGCGGCCCTCGTAGACCACGCCGGCCAAGTCGGTGACCCAGATGTTTTTGCGTGGCATTCCCAGCTTGACCAACATACCCAAACACGCCAGCGCGGCAGCACCTGCGCCAGAGGCCACCAACTTCACTTGGGTGATGTCTTTGTTAACCACTTTCAAGCCGTTCAAAATCGCTGCGCCCACCACAATGGCGGTGCCGTGTTGGTCGTCATGAAAGACGGGAATCTTCATGCGCTCGCGCAATTTGCGCTCGATGTAAAAGCAGTCGGGCGCCTTGATGTCTTCCAAGTTGATGCCACCAAAAGTGGGCTCAAGCGCGGCAATGATGTCGACCAATTTGTCGGGGTCTTTTTCGTTCACCTCAATGTCAAACACATCGATGCCAGCAAACTTTTTGAACAACACGCCCTTGCCTTCCATGACTGGCTTGGCCGCGAGTGGACCGATGTCACCCAAGCCCAGCACCGCTGTGCCGTTGGTGATGACGGCGACCAAATTGCCTCGGCTGGTGTATTTGTAGGCGTTGTTGGGGTCTTTGACGATTTCTTCGCAAGGTGCGGCCACACCGGGGGAGTAGGCCAGCGACAAATCGTGCTGGTTGAGCAGTTGCTTGGTGGCTTGGATGGCAACCTTGCCGGGGCTGGGGAACTCGTGGTATTCAAGTGCTGCTCGGCGTAATTCGGCGCGGGCTTGGGCGCTGGTGTGGTCGGTCGGGGGGACGGGTGGGCTGGCCATGTGGAACTCCAAGCGCTGCCAGAAGCAGGGTGTCTGGCAAGCCGTGCCGATTCTAGGCGCGTATGCGCTTCAGAATTTGTAGGTGTATTCAGCGATCAAGGCATCGCTGTCAAGCTTGCGGGTTTGGACATTCCATGCACGAATAAAACGCAATTCAATTTCATGGTGTGCATCCATTTCATAGCTTGGACCAAAGCGAAACTTGTTTCTGTCGTGGCCGGCAGTGCCATCCAAGGTGCGTTGAAAACGCAAACCCGCCATGAAGCCAAAAGCACCACGCTCGAAATGGATACCTGTATCGACATAGGTGTAGTTGAAATTCTCGGAATTGCTTAATTCCCTTCCAACCAAACCCCGCACAAACAGCGCCCAAGTATCGTCAATCTCAAAGTTTTTCTTCAAGCGCAAGGCCAGCTTTTTGACGCGCTTTTTTTCGTTCACGCCGTCTTCAATTTCGTTTTCTCGCTCGGCCTCAATCAGCACATCGACTTTGTGGATAAAGCCATTTTTAAAGCTCAAGCCCGGCACCAAGGTGAGGGAGTTGGCGTGCCCTGCACCGAACGCCATTTTTTGGTGCTCGTATTCCAAGCCCAGCGAAGGCTTGCCACCCCACAGCTGCGCATCGGCCCGTGCATGGGGGCTGAGCAAAAGCGCCAGTGTTGCGGCGAAAAAGGGAGGTTGAAAAAAAGAAAAAGTAGCCATAAAGCATCGGGATATTTTCCCGAGCATACACCGGCATGCCATTCAAGGCACCCCAAAACTACTTTGCCATCAAAGCTTCAATCTCAGCGACTTCCACCGGCACGTCCCGCGAGATGAGCGCGCAGCCGGTGGCGGTGACGATGGCGTCGTCTTCAATACGAATGCCAATGTTCCAAAAAGCCTCGGGGACATCGTCAGAGGGGCGCACATACAGACCGGGCTCCAAGGTCAGCACCATCCCTGGTTGCAGCACACGGCTTGGGCGCGGTTGCACCATCACGCCCGTAAGTGGGTCGGCTTTGGCGGGGGCGGTGTTCGCCTCGCCAGGCTCCACATAGCTGCCGCAGTCGTGAACATCCATGCCCAACCAATGGCTGGTGCGGTGCATGTAAAAAGGGAAATAGGCTTTCTTCTCCAGTACATCGTCTAAAGAGCCGTGCTTTTGCGGTGTCAGCAACCCCAAGTCCAGCAAACCTTGAGACAAGATGCGCAAGGCGGCTTCGTGCGGGTCGTTGAAACGTGCGCCCGCTTTTGTCGCGTCCGCAGACGCATGTTGCGCGGACAGCACAACTTGGTACAGGTCTTTTTGCGGCCCTGTGAACTTGCCATTGGCAGGGAAGGTGCGGGTGATGTCGGACGCATAGCCATCCAACTCGCAACCCGCATCAATCAACACCAACTCTCCATCGCGTATGTGAGCCACATCCGCGCGGTAATGCAGCACACAGGCGTTGGCGCCTGCAGCGACGATGGAGGTGTACGCAGGAAACTGCGAGCCGTGTTGGCGAAACTCATGCAGCAACTCGGCCTCCAAGTGGTACTCGCGAACGTCAAGACCAGATCGCAACATGCGAGCGCTGGTTTGCATGGCACGAATATGCGCGTGTGCGCTGATACGCGCGGCGCGGCGCATGGTGTCTTGCTCGTGAGCGTCTTTGATCAGGCGCATTTCGTCGAGCAAGGTGCAAAGGTCTTGTTGCGATGAGGGGCAGGACACACCCATGCGCACACGGGCGCGAACCTTGGTGAGCCAGCCGTCTATGTGTGCAGTCAAACCTTCATGCGTGGCAAAAGGGAACCAGATCGTGGTTTGGTTCTCAAGTAACTTGGGCAGTTCTTTGTCGAGTTCACTTACCGAATGCGCTTGGCTTACGCCTAAAGCAACGGGTGCGGCCTCTGGCCCCAAGCGGATGCCGTCCCA
This sequence comes from Comamonadaceae bacterium, assembly GCA_947505915.1. The sequence goes on along the minus strand of CANNNH010000095.1, from coordinate 1,560 downwards.
AATCTCGCGCTCGAGGTCTTTGGGTTGGCAAAACAAGGTGCTGTGGCCGTTGGCCGCGACCACCAGCCACGCATTGGGCTCGGTAAAACCGGTCAGGTAATAAAAATAGCTGTCGTGGCGATAGGGGAAGTCGCTGTCGCGGTTACGGGCGCGCTCAGTCGCGGTGGGGATGATGGCCACACCACCTGCGCCCAATTGGGTAGCCAAAGCGGCGCGGCGTTGCGCGTAAATATTAATCATGAAGAGATTGTAGGAGGGGTGTGAGCAAATGAAGTCAAAGATTCAACTGCGCCAAACGCTCTGGCGTACCCACATCCACCCACAGGCCTTCAAACACAGATGCGCTCACCAAACCCTGATCCATGGCGGCTCTCAACATGGCCGCCAAGGGCGCTTTCACGCCATCGGGGTTGCCAGCAGGAATGGGGCACCAAGCCGCCTCAAAGAAAGCGCGTTTATAAAGTGCGATGGTGCTGAAGGTGAAAAAGGTGTGTCCAGCATTGCGCGGTAGGTTCAAAGCCAAACCTTCGGGCGACAAACCAAAGTCACCGCCCGTGTTGTGGTCTGGGTTGGGTACCAGCCAAATATGGGCCAACATAGGGCTGACTTTGAAACGCTCATAGGCTTCGGTAGAAAAGGCAAAGTCCGGCGCATACACATCGCCCGCCGCGACCCAAAACACATCGGCAAGCAATGGCAGGGCACGCACAATGCCGCCGGCGGTCTCTAACGCGCCACTAAAATCACGTCCCTCTTTCGAATAGTCCAATGCCACGGCAGTGGCGTCGTTCTCAACAAAGTGTTCACCAAAATACGCAGGAATTTGATCTTCCAACCAAGCGGTGTTTATCACCACACGTCCCACACCACCTGAAGCCAGGGCATGCAAGGGATACCAAAGCAAAGGTTTGCCCCGCACCTGCAGCAAAGGCTTGGGTGTGGTGTCGGTGAGCGGACGCATACGCTCGCCCCGCCCCGCTGCCAAGAGCATGGCTTGGGCATGGGGGGTCAAGTAAACAGGGGGATTGGCCATGCAAAGCAGTGTAGCCAGAGGCTTAGTCTTGGACAAAAAAGATTTGGTTAAAATCGCCGACCCTCTATCCCCAACAAAATAAACGGAGCCCCCATGGCCAATCACCAGCAAATGGCCAGTGCAATACGTGCACTGGCAATGGACGCGGTACAAATTGCAAATTCGGGGCACCCCGGCGCGCCCATGGGCATGGCTGATATTGCGGTGGCTTTGTGGGGCGAACACCTGCGGCACAACCCGCAGCACCCGCATTGGCCCGACCGCGACCGCTTTGTGCTCTCTAACGGTCATGGCTCGATGCTGATTTACGCGCTGCTACACCTCACCGGCTACGACTTGCCCATGAGCGAGTTGAAAAACTTCCGGCAACTGCACAGCAAAACCGCAGGGCACCCTGAGGTGGGCGTCACCCCCGGCGTGGAAACCACCACCGGCCCTTTGGGCCAAGGCATCACCAACGCGGTGGGCATGGCGCTGGCCGAAAAATTGTTGGCTGCCGAGTTCAACCGCCCAGACCATGCCATCGT
>CANNNH010000094.1 GCA_947505915.1 Comamonadaceae bacterium | reverse complement strand
CTCTCCGGGGGCTTGAATTCAAATTGGAAGTCGGCCGCATCGAGCACTGCATCCACCCGTTGCATCCGCTCCAAGGCCTTGACCCGGCTTTGCGCTTGTTTGGCTTTGCTGGCTTTGGCTTTGAAGCGGTCGATGAATTTCTGCAAATGGGCAATCCGGTCTTGTTGCTTTTCAAAGGCCGATTGCTGCAACGCCTGCTGCTGCGCGAGCAAAGTTTCAAAAGCGCTGTAATTGCCACCATAGCGGGTGAGTTGCGAGTTGTCCAAATGCAAGGTCACGCGGGTGACGGCATCCAAAAAATCTCGGTCGTGGCTGATCACCAGCATGGTGCCTTCATACCGCTTGAGCCAATCTTCTAGCCACACCAAGGCATCCAAGTCCAGGTGATTGGTGGGTTCGTCCAGCAGCATCAGGTCAGCGGGGCACATCAAGGCTCGGCTGAGTTGCAAGCGCATGCGCCAGCCCCCCGAAAAACTGTTGACTGGGTTGTCGAGTTCATCGCTTTTGAAACCCAAACCCAGCAGCATGGCCTGCGCGCGAGAACGGGCCGTGTGTCCACCCGCATCATCCAAAGCGGCATGCGCCAAAGCCATGGCTTCACCGTCATCGCGCAATTCGGCTTGGTGCAATTCAGCCAGAACGCGACCCAAGCGCAGATCGCCTTCGAGCACAAAATCGGTGGCGCCTTGGTCGGTCTCGGGGATGTGCTGCTCGACTTGCGAAATCTCCCAGTTGTCGGGCATCGACCATTCGCCTTGGTCCTCCTGAAGTTGCCGGGTGATCAACGCAAACAGGCTGGATTTCCCAGCCCCATTGCGACCAATCAAACCCACCTTTTCACCCACTTGGATGGTCGCCGTGGCTTGCGATAGAACCACCTTGGTCCCCCGGCGCAACACAATTTTTTTGAAATTCAACATAGGGCTTTTTTCAGTTGTTGTTGGTCCAGCAACAACACTTGGTCGTCTCCTGCGCTGGTGCTCAGCCCAATGGGCAAAAGCCATGGAAAAGCCGCGTCGAAATGGTCGCGCTCGTTGCCAATTTCCAGCACCAAAACCCCATGGGGGCTCAGGTGTTGGTGGGCACAAGCCAGCAAGGGCCGAATAAAGTCCATGCCGTCGTGCCCTCCGGCCAAGGCCAAGCGGGGTTCGGCCAAAAATTCAGGCGGCAGCGATTGCATGCTGAGTTCATTCACATAAGGGGGGTTGCACAAAATCAAATCGTATTGGCCAAGGGGTGCTGTCAATCCGGCCACCGCGCGCCATTGGATGCGATCGGACAGGCCATGCCTTTCGCCATTGATGCGGGCCACGGCCAAGGCATCGGTGCTGATGTCGCTGCCCTCGATGTCTGCATCGGGGTAGGCCATGGCGGCCAGCACCGCCAAACTGCCGTTGCCCGTGCACAAGTCCAAGATGCGCTGGGGCGCTGGGCTGAGAAAATGGTCAATGCTTTGCAGGGCTAAAACCTCTGCGATCAAGCTTCGTGGCACGATGCTGCGCTCGTCCACATAAAAATCAACGCCTTGCAACCAAGCTTCACGCGTCAAATAAGCACTGGGCAAACGTTGATCAATGCGCTGTTGCAACAGTGCCAGACACGACTGGATTTGTTCCTCTGACAAGAGATCGGTATGCAGCTGCGGGTCGGTGTCCAGGGGCAAGCCCAGTCGCCACAAGACCAGCCAAGCGGCCTCATCGGTCGTCTCCAACGTGCCTTGTCCCAATGCCACATGGGATGCCTGCAACAGGTGGCTGCCCTGCGCCATCAGTTCAGCCAAGGTCATGGGTGATGGGCGGCGACCAGCCGATCCAATCTTTCCAGCACACCTTGGTAGATGTTTTTCAAGGGCTCGATGTCTTGGATGCGCACGTTCTCATTGACTTGGTGAATGCTGGCATTGGGCGGGCCCAACTCGATGACTTGCGGGCAGATTTGGGAGATGAAGCGACCATCGCTGGTACCACCCGTGGTCGAGAGTTCAGTGCTGATGCCGGTTTCAGCCAAGATGGCCGCTTGCACCGCTTGGCTCAACTCGCCAGGCTGGGTGAGAAATGGGGAACCGCCCAGGGTCCATTGAATTTGGTAGGTCAAACCATGGCGATCCAGCACAGCGCTCAAGCGGTCTTTCAATGATTGAACGCTGGACTCCGTGCTGAAACGAAAATTAAAGTCGACCACCACTTCACCCGGAATCACATTGCCCACCCCTGTGCCCGCATGGATGTTGCTGACCTGCCAACTGGTGGGTGGAAAAAATGCATTGCCCGCGTCCCAGCGCAGGGCCACCAACTCGGCCAGTGCGGGGGCCAGTTCATGGATGGGGTTGCGGGCCAATTGGGGGTAAGCGATATGCCCTTGGATGCCTTGAACCGATAGTTTTCCGCTCAGAGAACCCCTGCGCCCGTTTTTGATCATGTCACCGGTGTTGTCCACCGAGGTGGGCTCGCCCACGATGCACCAGTCCAGCACCTGTTGTCGCGCCTTCAACCGTTCGCAAACCACCACCGTGCCATCCACCGATGGGCCTTCTTCGTCACTGGTCAATAGAAACGCAATATTGAGCGAGGTGTCTGGCTTGGCCTGCAAAAAATCTTCGGTCGCCACCACCATGGCGGCCAAAGAGGTTTTCATGTCGCTGGCGCCGCGCCCAAACAGCCGCCCATCGCGGTGGCTGGGGGTGAAGGGGTCACTGGTCCAGCGCGCCAGGGGACCCGTGGGCACCACATCGGTGTGACCCGCCCACACCAAGGTACGGCTGTGCGACTGGGTGCTGGGGCGCAGGGCCCATAAATTGGTGACGCGAAAATTTTCGGGCCCGCTGATGATGCTTTCGCACACAAACCCCAAGGGTTCCAGGCGTTTGGCAATCAGGTCTTGACAAGCTTGGTCGTCGGGCGTGAGCGAGGGCCGAGCAATCAGTTGCTCGGTGAGTTGCAAGGTGCGCGACATCAGTCGCGCAGCAAATCGTTGAGGCTGGTTTTGGCGCGTGTTTGCGCATCAACCCGCTTGACAATGACCGCACAGTACAGGCTGTACTTGCCATCCGCACTGGGCAAATTGCCCGACACCACCACCGAGCCGGAAGGCACGCGGCCGTAATGCACTTGTCCTGTGGCACGGTCGTAAATTTTGGTGCTTTGACCGATGTACACGCCCATGGAGATGACCGAATTTTCTTCAACGATCACGCCCTCGACAATTTCAGAGCGAGCCCCAATGAAGCAGTTGTCCTCAATGATGGTCGGGTTGGCCTGCAAGGGCTCGAGCACCCCGCCCAAACCCACGCCACCGGACAAGTGAACATTTTTGCCCACTTGCGCACAAGAGCCCACGGTGGCCCAGGTGTCCACCATGGTGCCTTCATCCACATAAGCGCCAATGTTCACGTAGCTGGGCATCAAGATGGCACCCTTGGCAATGTAGCTGCCACGCCTGGCCACGGCAGGGGGGACCACCCGAACACCGCTTTCTTTCATTTCGGATTCGCTCAGGTGTGAAAACTTGGTTTGCACCTTGTCGTAAAAGCCCAAATCACCCGCTTTGACCACTTGGTTGTCTTTCAGCCGAAAGCTCAGCAAAACGGCTTTCTTGATCCATTGGTGCGTGGTCCATTGGCCCACGGCCTCGCGGGTGGCGACCCGCAAACGACCGGCATTGAGTTCGGCGATGACGTGGTCCACCGCTTCCGCCACCTCTTTGGGGGCTGCCGCAGGGCTGAGTTGGGCCCGGGTTTCCCAAGCGTTGTCGATGATGGATTGAAGCTGTTGACTCATGATGGAAGGACTGGGTTGTGTTGAAGAAATTGAACGATGCGCTCGGCCGCTTGCAAGCATTCTTCGGTTTGTGCCACCAAAGCCATGCGGATGCGACCTGCCCCGGGGTTAACGCCTTGAAACTCGCGCGCCAAATAACTACCCGGCAAAACAGTGACATTGTATTGAGCCAACAGTTGCTGGGCAAAAAGGTCATCGCGGTTTTGCCAACCTGGGGGCAAACCGGCCCACAAATAAAAGCCAGCATCGGGCAAATGCACGTCCAGCACCTGGGCCAAAACGGGCGTTACACGGGCAAATTTTTCGCGGTACATCTGGCGGTTTTCACGCACATGCACCTCGTCTTGCCAAAGGGCCTTGGAGGCCGCTTGCACCATGCCGCTCATGGCACTGCCGTGGTAGGTGCGGTAGAGCAAGTACTTTTGAATGATCTGAGTGTCGCCAGCCACAAAGCCGCTGCGCATTCCAGGCACGTTGCTGCGCTTGGACAGGCTGGTGAATGACACCAGGTTTTTGAAATCGGTCCGACCCAAACGATGGGCCGCTTCCAGGCCCCCCAATGGGGCTTCATCACGGAAGTAAATTTCGCTGTAGCACTCGTCGGAGGCAATGACAACACCATACCGGTCGCTCAGTTCAAACAAGGATTCCTATTCTGACAAGGGCATGACCGCACCCGTGGGGTTGCCCGGCGAGCACACAAACAGCAATTGGGTCTGGGCCCACACGGCCTCAGGCACGCCGGCCCAGTCTTGCGCAAAATTGCGTTGCGCCACAGATGGCACGTAATACACATCAGCACCGCCGAGCAAAGCCGCACCTTCGTAAATTTGGTAGAAAGGGTTGGGGCACACCACCCATGGGCGTTGCGAGCCGGCGTGGGGGTTGATCACCGCTTGGGCAAAAGAAAACAAAGCCTCGCGCGAACCATTGACGGGCAAAATTTGGCTTTGGCTGTCTAACTTGACCTGGTATCGATCGGCCAACCACTGAGCGCAGGCCTGGCGCAATCCCGCATCGCCCGCCGTGGGGGGATAGGCGGCCAAACTGGAAAAAGCCTGGTTCATGACCTCCATGACCATGGGTGGTGTGGCATGCCTGGGCTCACCAATCCCTAAGCTGATGCCTTTGTGTGCAGGACTGGGCGCTACAACAGCAAAAAGTTGGCGCAATCGCTCAAAAGGGTAGGGCTGCAGGCGGTCTAAAAGGGCATTCATGGCTGGTATTATCCTTTGTACATCACCCTCAAGCCCCGACTTGGAACACCTCATCCCTCCGCTCATTGCTTTTTACCCATCATGAATGCAGATTTTGCTCATCTTGATTTAAGCCAAGCAGCCCAATACGCAGTTGATGCGGCTTTGTTACCCAGTTTGATGGAGACTTTTGCAGGAAGTTTGGCCAAAGAACGCATCGCCATTGAATCCTTGCTGTTGGGTGATGATGGTGCAGCGGTCCGCATGAGCCTGCATTCCCTCAAAGGTTTCGTGCCGATTTTTTGTGAAACCATTTTGGCCCAAGAGGTCATCCAACTTGAGGCTTTGGGCCGCAAAGAAAGCTTGGACAGCTTGCGCCCTCGATTGCAGCGTTTGGTGTCCCAGCTTTTGGCGTTGGAAAACGATGTCAAACTGTGGCAGGCGCGTTATCAAAGCGACCCCCACCATCCCAGCCTGTTCCCGTCAATTTGACGACCATGGTTTTTTTATGAATTTTTACAGGCTTCTCGGTGCGTCTCAATTCCTTTAAGTTATCCGGCTTCAAATCGTTTGCCGAACCCACCCATTTCATGCTGCCTGGCCAATTGGTGGGGGTGGTGGGCCCCAATGGCTGCGGCAAATCCAACATCATCGACGCGGTGCGTTGGGTGCTGGGCGAGAGCCGTGCCAGCGAGTTGCGTGGCGAGTCCATGCAAGACGTCATCTTCAATGGCACCACAACGCGCAAGTCCTCCAGCCGCTCCAGTGTTGAACTGATATTTGACAACGGCGACCACCGCGCAGGCGGCCAGTGGAGTCAGTTCCCAGAAATTGCGGTCAAGCGGGTCTTGACCCGTGACGGCACCAGCAGTTATTACATCAACAACCAACCGGTGCGCCGCCGCGATGTGCAAGATGTGTTTTTGGGCACGGGTTTGGGCCCCCGGGCCTACGCCATCATTGGCCAGGGCACCATCAGCCGCATCATCGAGTCCAAGCCCGAAGAACTGCGCTTGTTTTTGGAGGAGGCCGCCGGCGTCTCCAAATACAAAGAACGCCGCCGCGAAACCGAGAACCGCTTGAGCGACACGCGTGAAAACCTCACCCGTGTGGAAGACATCTTGCGCGAACTCAATGCGAATCTGGAAAAACTCGAGCGCCAGGCCGAGGTCGCTCAGCGCTTCAAAGATTTGCAGCAGCAAGTCGGCTTGAAACAACAACAATTTTGGTTTTTAAAGCGCG
>CANNNH010000093.1 GCA_947505915.1 Comamonadaceae bacterium | reverse complement strand
TGCATGCCGGGCCACCTGCCAGCGCCCGCCTGGTGCTCAGCAGCATCACCAAGCGCTACCCGGCAGTGGTCGCCAACAGCGATGTCAGCCTGACGGTGCAGCCCGGCGAGATACATGCCGTGCTGGGCGAAAACGGCGCTGGCAAGTCCACGCTGATGAAAATCATCTACGGCTCGGTCAAGCCTGACGCCGGCAGCATTCAGGTCGACGGCGTGCCGGTGAGCATCCGTAACCCGCAAGAGGCGCGGGCGCTGGGCATCAGCATGGTGTTTCAGCATTTCAATTTGTTTGACAGCATCACGGTGGCAGAAAACGTCTGGCTTGGCCTGGACAAGCAGCTGACGCTGGCAGAGGTGACGCAAAGCATCACGGCCAAGGCTTCTGAATACGGCCTGGACATTGACCCGGCGCGGCCGGTGCACACGCTGAGCGTGGGCGAAATGCAGCGTGTCGAGATCATCCGCGCCCTGCTGACCAACCCGCGCCTGCTGATTCTGGACGAGCCGACCTCGGTGCTGACGCCGCAGGCCGTCGACAAGCTCTTTGTGGTGCTGCGCAAGCTGGCCGCCGAAGGCTGCAGCATTTTGTACATCAGCCACAAGCTGCACGAAATCCGTGCGCTGTGCACCGCCTGCACGGTGCTGCGCGGCGGCAAGGTCACCGGCGTTTGCAACCCGACGCAAGAAAGCAATGCATCGCTGTCGCGCCTGATGATCGGCGCCGAGCCGCAGCAGCTCGAGCACCGGCCCGGCCAGACCGGCAGACCGCTGCTGCAGGTGCAGGCTTTGAGTCTGGCGCGGCTGGACCAGTTTGGCGTAGACCTCAATGGAATTGACTTGCAAGTGCGTGCCGGCGAGGTGGTGGGCATTGCCGGCGTGTCGGGCAACGGCCAGCGCGAGTTGCTGTACGCGCTGTCGGGCGAAGACCTGCGGGCGGTCCCCGCCATGGTGCTGATTGACGGCCAGCCGGCGGGCGCCCTGGCGCCGCAGCGCCGGCGCGCGCTGGGCCTGCATTTTGTGCCTGAAGAGCGCCTGGGCCGCGGCGCTGTGCCGACCATGAGCCTGGCGCATAACCTCTTGCTCACGCGTACCGAGCATGTGGGCCGCAGCGGCTGGCTCAACTTGAACGCTTTGCAGGCGCAGGCGGCCGGCGTTATTGCCCGCTTCAACGTCAAGGCCGGCGGGCCGCAGGCGGTGGCCAAGTCGCTGTCGGGTGGGAACCTGCAAAAATTCATTGTGGGCAGAGAGATCGCGGCGCAACCCAAGCTGTTGATCGTCTCGCAGCCGACCTGGGGTGTGGACGTGGGCGCGGCGGCGCAGATTCGCGCTGAAATTCTGGCGCTGCGCGACGCCGGCTGTGCGGTGCTGGTGGTCAGTGAGGAGCTGGACGAATTGTTTGAAATCTGTGACCGCCTGCATGTGATGGCGCAAGGCCGCCTGTCGCCGGCCATTGCAACGCAGGCTGCCACTGTGGAGCTGGTGGGCGCCTGGATGAGCGGCCTGTGGCAAACACCCGCAACCGGAGACGCGCATGTGGCAGCTTGAAGCCCGGCCCGCGCCATCGCGCGCCATGAGCTACGCCTCGCCCGTGATCGCACTGGTCATGACGGTGGTGGTGGCTTTTGTGATGTTTGTGGCCCTGGGCGCAGACCCGGTGCGCGGCCTGCAGGTGTTTTTGATGGAGCCCTGGAATGGCCCGCGCGCGCTCAGCGAGCTGGCGCTCAAATCGACCTCGCTGGTGCTGTGCGCGCTGGGGCTGGCGCTGTGCTACCGCAGCAACGTCTGGAACATCGGCGCAGAGGGCCAGTACCTGATGGGCGGGATTGCGGCCGGCGGCTTGGCGATGTGGTTCACCATGAACAAAGTCGGTATGAGTAACTGGGCGTTTTTGCCGCTGGCTGCGCTGGCGGGCATGCTGGGCGGCGCCTTCTGGGCGAGCATCACAGCGCTGCTGCGCGACCGCTTCAACGCCAGTGAAATTCTGGTCAGTCTGATGCTGGTGTATGTGGCCAATCATTTTTTGAGTTATCTGGTGTTCGGCCCCTGGAAAGACCCGATGGGTTTTAACTTTCCGCAGACCGTTAACTTTGACATGGGCATGCCGCGCATGCTGGCCGGTTACCGCTTGCATTGGGGCACGGTGGTGGCGCTGGTGCTGGCAGTGGCGGTGTGGCTGTTCATGGCCCGCACTTACCGGGGTTACCAGTTGCAGGTCGGCGGCCTGGCGCCGGCGGCGGCGCGCTACGCGGGCTTTTCAGCGCGCTCGGCGCTGTGGTCGTCGATGCTGGTGTCGGGCGCTTTTGCCGGCATGGCCGGCGCTTTTGAAGTGACCGGACCGATGGGCCAGCTGATGCCGCATGCCTCAACCGGCTATGGTTTTACCGCCATCATCGTGGCCTTTGTCGGGCGCCTGCACCCGGTCGGTTGTGTGGTGGCCAGTGTTTTGCTCAGCATGTTTTTGATTGGCGGCGAACTGGCGCAGTCGCGCATCGGCCTGCCGTCGGCTTTGACGGGTATCTTTCAGGGCGTGCTGTTGTTCTCGCTGCTGGCTTGCGACACCCTCATCAATTACCGCATCCGCAGAAAGGTGGGCGCATGAACGAGTTCGCTCTGCTGATCGCGGCCACCTTGTCGGCCGGCACCCCCCTGGCGCTGGCCGGGCTGGGTTTGCTGATCAATGAAAAAGTCGGCGTGGTGAACCTGGGCGCCGAAGGCATGATGCTGATGGCCGCCGTGGTGGGCTTTGCCGTGGGCTTTCACACCGGCAACCCCTGGCTGGCTTTTGCTGCCGGCGCAGTGGCCGGCGCGCTGGGAGCGGCCTTGTTTGGCCTGCTGGTGATCTGGCTCAACACCAACCAGTACGCCACCGGCCTGGCCATCAGCTTGTTCGGCGGCGGCTTTTCCGCCTTTGTCGGCGTGACTTATGTGGGCAAAAAGCTGGACATGCATATGAATTACGCCGTGCCCGGCCTGAGCGAGCTGCCTTTTGTCGGCCCGGCCTTGTTCAAGCAGCACCCCATGGTTTACCTCACCCTGCTGGCCGCTTTGGCGATTGCCTGGTTTTTCGGGCGAACGCGCACTGGTTTGGTGCTCCGCAGCGTGGGTGAAAGCCCCGAGTCGGCGCACGGCCTGGGTTACCGGGTGCGGCTGATGCGCATGGCCTGCGTGATGGCCGGCGGCGCTTTGTGCGGCGTGGCTGGCGCTTACCTCAGCGTGGTGTACGCCCCCATGTGGGTTGAGGGCATGGTGGCCGGGCGCGGCTGGATTGCCTTGGCGCTCACGGTGTTTGCCACCTGGCGCCCGGTACGGCTATTGCTTGGTGCTTATCTGTTTGGCGGGGTGACCATGCTGCAGCTGCAGTTGCAAGGCATGGGGGTGGACGTTCCGGCGCCCATCATGAGCATGCTGCCTTACCTTGCTACAGTTGTGGTGTTGGTACTGATTTCGCGTAATCCGGGCTGGATCCGGCGTAACATGCCCGCTTCAATGGGCAAACCCTTTCACCCGGGTGCCTGAGTTGAATTCGTTTTTTTGAAGCTGCTTTTGCATTTTTTATGAAGGACTAATGATGAAATTGTTTTCCAAGCGATCACTGCTCGCGCTGGCTGCGGTCGGCACTTTGTCAGTCGCCCTGGTGGGCTGTGGCAAAAAAGAAGCGCCGCCTGCGCCGGCTGCTGCTGCCCCCAAGGCTGAGCCCCTCAAAGCTGCCTGGGTCTATGTGGGCCCGGTTGGCGAGGCCGGCTGGACTTTTGCGCATGACCTGGGCCGCAAGGCTGTTGAGGCCGAGTACGGTGACAAGCTCAAGACCACCTTTGTTGAAAAAGTGCCTGAAGGCCCTGACGCCGAGCGTGTGATCCGTGACCTGGCCCAGCAAGGCAACAAGATCATCTTCGCAACCAGCTTCGGCTACATGGAGCCCATGCTCAAGGTTGCCAAGGACTTTCCGGACGTCAAGTTTGAGCACGCCACCGGCTACAAAACGGCTGACAACATGCGCGTCTATGACGCCCGTTTCTACCAGGACACTTACCTGGCAGGCATGATCGCCGGCAAGATGACCAAGACCAACACCCTGGGCTTTGTCGGTTCTTTCCCGATTCCTGAAGTGCTGCGCAACATCAACGCTTTTACCCTGGGCGCGCAATCGGTCAACCCCAAGATCAAGACCAAAGTGGTCTGGGTCAGCACCTGGTTTGATCCACCGAAAGAGTCCGAAGCTGCACAAACGCTGATCAACGGCGGCGCCGACGTGCTGTTGCAAAACACCGACTCCACCGCTGTGCTGCAAACCGCCGACAAGGCCGGTAAGTACGCTTTCGGCTGGGACTCGGACATGAGCGCCTTCGGCGGCAAGGCTCACTTGGGTTCGGCCATTGTGGACTGGAGCAACTACTACAAGAAGTCCATCAAGGAAGTCATGGACGGCACCTGGAAGGGCAACACAGTGACCCGTTGGGGCGTAGCCGAAGGTCAGAACGACCTGGTCAAAATCCCTGAGGTGGTGCCTGCTGACGTCAAGGCCAAGGTGGATGAGTTGAAGGCTGGCATGAAAGCCGGTACCTTTGAAGTCTTCACCGGCCCGATCCTGGACAACACCGGCAAAGAGCGTCTGGCCAAGGGCACTGCGGCTGATGACGAGTGGCGTGGCAAGATCGACTTCTACGTCAAGGGCGTTGAAGGCAAGATCCCTTCCGGCAAATAAGCCGATGGCCTGCGTGACGCTCGCTTAGGCGCGCATCACGGCACAAGGGGTTGCTTGAAAAGCGGCGTTTGCGCAGCTCTCAGGCAGCCCCTTTTTCTTTGAGTGCTTGTTTTGTTGTGGGACCTTCATGATCGAGAAAACTCTGTGGCACCCTGTCGGCAAGGCCGTGGACCTGGCCGGCTCTCCCAAGGCGGTGCTGCTGCTCCAAGAAGATGTGGTGATCTGGCAAACGCCGGACGGCCGTTTTCAGGCCTGGGCTGACCGCTGCCCGCACCGGGGCGCCAAGTTGTCCTTGGGCCGCGTGCAAGATGGGCAGCTGGAGTGCGCCTACCACGGCTGGCAGTTCGACGGCGACGGTCAATGCCGCGGGATTCCGGCTTTGCCGGACTTCACGCCGCCGGTCGGCCACCGCGCCTGTACCCATGAGGCGCGCGAAGCCTACGGTCTGGTCTGGGTGCGGCTGGCGCCCGGTGAGCAGGCTTTGCCGGTGTTTGCCGCTGAGGCTGACGAGCGGCTGCGCAAAGTCAACTGCGGCCCCTACCTGGTGAACAGCAGCGCGCCGCGCGTGGTGGAGAACTTTCTGGATCTGGCGCATTTCGGTTTTGTGCACGAAGGCTGGCTGGGCAGCCGCGATGCCACCAGCGTGCCCGCCTACGAGGTGCAGATGACGCCCACCGGCGTGCTGGCCACGGGTTGCAAGGCTGTGCAGCCGCGCTCGTCGGTGCATGCCACGGCCAGTGCCATGGTCGAGTACAGCTACGAAGTGATCGGTCCCTACACCGCCGTGTTGACCAAGGTGCCCGAGGCTGGCAGCGCGGCGATTGCTGATTTGCGCGAGTCGATCGCCTTGTTCGCCTGCCCGGTGACGCCTGAGAGCTGCGAGGTGTGGATACGGATGGCGATGAACGACTTTGACTCGCCCGACCACAAGCTGACAGACTTTCAGGACACAATTTTTGGCCAGGACAAACCGGTGCTCGAATCGCAGCGGCCCAAGCGCTTGCCGCTGGCTGCCGGCGCCGAGCTGCATTGCGCCGCCGACAAGACCGCCGTGATGTACCGCCGGCACCTGTTTGAAGCCGGCATCACGTTTGGAGTTTGCTGATGTTCAAAGTCCCCGAGGTGGCCGCCGAGCGCCTGCCCGAATTGCTGCGGTGCATGCCCAAGGCAGAGCTGCATATTCACATCGAAGGCTCGCTCGAACCCGAGCTGATCTTTGCGCTGGCTCAGCGCAACGGCCTTAGCCTGCCGTATGCCGATGTGGAGGCGCTGCGCCGCGCTTATGCCTTCACCAACTTGCAAAGTTTTCTCGACATTTATTACGCCGGCGCGAGCGTGCTGCTCACCGAGCAAGACTTTTACGACATGGCACGCGCTTACTTTGTGCGCGCCGCGCAAGACGGCGTGCTGCACGCTGAGCTGTTCTTTGACCCTCAAACCCATACGGCGCGCGGCGTGTCTATGGCTACGGTGGTGAAGGGCTTGCACCGCGCCTGTGTTGATGCCCATGCCGAGCTTGGCGTGAGC
>CANNNH010000092.1 GCA_947505915.1 Comamonadaceae bacterium | reverse complement strand
GGCTTGTACACCCTGAACCGGATTGCACCCGAGATGACTTTCACAGGCCGGGGGCTGTCTTCGCTAGGTATTCGTCCCACCGACGACCCCGAAGTCTCACGCGACCTCAGCCGCGATCCACTGGTCATCAAAGCCACCCGGGTGAGCAGCCTGGCCGGTGTGACTGAGCTCATGGGACGCGCCCAAAACCAAGCCAACTTACCGCCGCAGCGCACCTTGTTGCTGTACGGCTTGCGCGACAAAATTATTCCGCCGCAACCCGTGTGCGATTGGCTGACAAACTTGAACAGTACTGCGTCCGTAGCGCTGAAAGCCGATGTCATTGTTTACAAAGAGGGCTGGCACATGCTGACCCGCCAACTGCGCGCCCGCAAGCCGCTAGAAGACATAGCCCACTGGCTTCAAAACACTCCTCAGACGCATCTGCAAAACCCGTTGCAGGCGCAGCAGCTTGTTTGTGGCGGGAAATGAATGGCCTAGGGCGTGTCCGACGAGGATGGCTGGCGTAGCCGGCGCGCATCGCGCCCAATCACGACAGCTCCGACAGCCAGCACTGTGCCGAGTGCGATTGCCAGGGGTGCCAGGCCGGCGACGACGGCCAGCGCACCGAAGCAGACCGGGACAGTCACCTCAATCGATTTATTGACAGTCTGGCGCATGCCGATCGCCTCGGCTGCACGCCCTTCGGGTGCGCGTGCATAGGTGAGGGCCATCGACAGCGGCATGCCGCAGCCCAATGAAAAACCGAATGCAGCCGTCAGCACCAGCAGCACCCACGGCTGCGTGGTCGCGATGGTCAGCACGCCAACCAGCGCAGCACAGCCGAGTGCGCAGCTCAGCACGGTCTCTTCGCCAAAACGCTTAACCAGCCTGGGCAGGGCCATACGAACCATAAAGGTGGCCGCGGCAAAGGTGGCCAGCAGCGTGCCGATGAATGTCGCCGAAAACCCGAGGTAGGAGCCATACAGTGGGATGAACAGCGCAAACAGCTCGTTGCCCGACTCGACGATGGCCGCGGCAATCAGCGCGCGGCGAAGTGCTGGAATCTTCCACAGCTCATAGGTTGATGTGCGCACCGTGCGCTCTGGTGTTGCCTTCGCCGGTAGATTGCGCGATGGCAGCCACCAGGCAATGGCCAGCGCGAGCAGCGGCCCAATTGCGAGTAAAAGCGCTGTGCTGCGATGGCCCAAGAGATCGATAGACACACCCGTGCCGGCACGGCCCATCACCCCGGCCAATGCAACCGCCAGTGAGTAGTAGCTGAAGTTTCGGGTGCGGTCCGAGGTGGCGCTCATGCTGCCGACAATGCTCTGCCCCGCGACCACGTAGACCATGAAGGACACGCCGATCAGCGCCGCGCACAGGTAAAGCGCCCAGAGTGCGGGGGTCAGGAACACGATGCCTATCGAGAGAGCTAAACAGCCGCAGCCAAGCAGCAGCGGCAGGCGCACGCCGATCCTGTCGACCCAGCGCCCGGCGCTGATCGCCAGGATCGCAGGCAGGATGGAAAACATGGCGAAGGTGATGCCGACCTGAAGCGGCGAAGCGCCCAGGTCGATGGCGAACAAAGCAAGCAGGAGTTTTGCGCCAATCGTACCCATGTGCGCCAGAATCACAACGATCATCACATGGGTCAAAGTCGCAACCGTCGCTTCCGAATGAGTACGCTCGCTGGTGCCCGGGGCCGGAATCGAACCGGCACGCCTCGCGGCGGGGGATTTTGAGTCCCCTGCGTCTACCAATTTCACCACCCGGGCATCGGATGCGAAGCCACAAATTATGGCACAGTGCAGTCTATGAACTACCCGACTCTAGAAGACGCCGTTGGCAAAACACCTTTGGTGACACTGCAACGCATACAAGCTGCCGACAACCGGCAACGTAACAACGTGGTGCTGGGCAAGCTCGAAGGCAACAACCCGGCCGGCTCGGTGAAGGACCGGCCGGCGCTGTCGATGATCCGGCGGGCTGAAGAGCGCGGCGACATCAAGCCCGGCGACACCTTGATTGAAGCGACCTCCGGCAACACCGGCATTGCGCTGGCCATGGCAGCCGCCATCAAGGGCTACCGCATGGTGCTCATCATGCCGGAGGACTTGTCCATTGAGCGTGCGCAGACCATGAAGGCTTTTGGTGCAGAGCTCATCCTCACACCCAAGGCCGGCGGCATGGAAAGCGCACGAGACCTGGCCGACCGCATGCAGGCCGAAGGCAAGGGCAGGGTGCTGGACCAGTTCGCCAACATGGACAACCCGCGCATTCACTACGAGACCACCGGCCCCGAGATCTGGCAGGACACGGACGGCAAGGTCACGCATTTCGTGAGCGCCATGGGCACCACCGGCACCATCACGGGCGTGTCGCGTTACCTCAAAGAAAAGAATCCGGCTATACAAATTGTGGGTGCGCAGCCCAGCGAGGGCTCGCGCATTCCGGGCATTCGCAAGTGGCCAGAGGCTTACTTGCCCAAAATTTATGACGCCAGCCACGTGGACCAACTGGTGCTGGTCAGCCAGCTTGACGCAGAAGACATGTGCCGGCGCATGGCCCGTGAAGAAGGCATTTTTGCCGGCATTTCGGCCGCGGGTGCCTGCTGGGTGGCGCAGGAAATTGCGCTCACTGTGCAAGACGCCGTGATTGTTTTCATTGTTTGCGACCGCGGCGACCGTTATTTGTCGACCGGCGTGTTTCCGGCTTGAGAGGCGTTTGCCATGGGTACCGAGTTTAAATATTGCCCCGCTTGCGCAGCACCCCTGACGCTGCAATCGCAGATGGAAGACGGCGGCGAAAAAGCCCGACTGCGCTGCACCGGCTGCGACTACACGCACTGGAACAACCCCACCCCCGTGCTGGCGGCAGTGGTGGAGTACCAAGGCAAAATTTTATTGGCGCGCAACGCTGCCTGGACGGGCGAAAAATTTGCACTGATCACCGGTTTCATGGAGGCCGGCGAAACACCCGATGGCGGCATTGCCCGCGAGATCAGTGAAGAAACCAACCTTCAGACCAGCGCGCTCAAGCTGATCGGGGTGTATGACTTTCAGCGCATGAACCAGGTCATCATTGCCTACCATGCGGTGTGCCATGGCGATGTGCGTCTGTCGCCGGAACTGGTCGATTACAGGCTGTACGCCTTTGAAGACGTGCTGTGCTGGCCGGCCGGCACCGGCTATGCGTTGGCTGAGTTTTTGAGATCGCGCGGCCACGAGCCGACCTTTGTCGAATGGGCCAAACGGGAAGTGCCCGCCTGAACTGCTTAAAATCCGTCCAACGCATCTATTCCCACCGCCAGGCACCCAGCTCTGGGCTGAAAGATTTTTTCAATGAACATCGACAAAGAACTCGACACCCGCGGCCTGAACTGCCCGCTGCCGATTTTGAAAGCCAAGAAGGCGCTGGCCGAAATGACCACCGGCCAGCTGCTCAAAGTGGTGTCTACCGACGCCGGCTCAACCCGTGACTTTCAGGCCTTTGCCAAGCAAACCGGCAATGAACTCGTTGAGCAGCAGACAGCGGGCAAGGACTTTATTCACGTGCTCAAGCGCCGCTGAGCGGCACCGGGTCAAGCGCTGGTGCGCAAGCTGTCCAAGTAGGCCTTGAACTGCGCCCCCACTTCGGGGTGCTGCAATGCCAGCTCGACGGTGGCTTTCAAAAAGCCTTCTTTGCTGCCGCAGTCGTAGCGCTTGCCGCTGTACTCAAAGGCGTAAACGCTTTCGGTTTTCATCAAGCCGGCAATGCCGTCGGTGAGTTGGATCTCTCCGCCCACGCCGCCTGATTGCTGGCGAATCTGCTCAAACACCGCAGGCGTCAAAATGTAACGACCTGCCACGCCCATGCGCGAAGGCGCTACTTCAGGCGCCGGCTTTTCGACCATGCGTGACACCTTGATCAGCCCGGGCTGAACCACGTCACCGGCCACGATGCCGTAACGGCGCGTGTGCTCGGCGGGTACTTCCTGCACGGCGATCACCGACTGCTTGAGCGCTTCAAACTGCGCCACCATCTGCGCCATGATGGGTGGTGTGCCCACCATCAAATCGTCGGCCAGCAGCACGGCAAAGGGCTCGTCGCCCACCAGGTGTTCGGCGCACAGCACCGCGTGGCCCAGGCCCAGCGAGCGCGGCTGGCGCACATAAGACATCAGCATGTCGTCGGGCACGATGGAGCGCAGCACGGTCAGCAGCGCGCTTTTGTTGGCGGCTTGCAATTCGTTTTCGAGCTCGTAGGCGGTGTCAAAGTGGTCTTCAATGGCGCGCTTGTTGCGGCCGGTCACAAAAATCATGTGGCGTATGCCGGCGGCGTAAGCCTCTTCGACTGCGTACTGGATCAGCGGTTTATCAACCACCGGCAGCATTTCCTTGGGCTGGGCCTTGGTGGCCGGTAAAAAACGGGTGCCCAGACCGGCGACCGGAAAGACGGCTTTTCTGACGGTGGTGCGTGCGCTCATGGGGTTCCTGAAATTAAATAAAGTGAAGGTGCAGCCATGCGGGTGTGCACTAGCCCAGACGTGCCAGTTGTGCGCGCAGCTTTTCCATCGTGGCGCTGAAGTCGGCCATGCGTTTTTTCTCTTGCTCCAGCACGGCGGGCGGCGCCTTGGCCACAAAGGCTTCGTTGCTCAGGCGGGCGCCTGCCTTGACCAGCTCGCCCTCGAGTCGCGTGACTTCCTTGCCCAGGCGGGCTTTTTCGGCTGCCACATCCACCTCGACAAACAGGCCGATGCGCGACTCGCCCACCATCGCAACGGGCGCGCCCTGCGCGGCCGTGGCCCAGGCGGCCTCGTCCTCAAAAACCTTCACGTCGTTGAGCTTGGCCAGCGATTTAATGACCGGCGCGGCCTTGCGCATGAAGTCGGCGTCACCCAGCACCAGCAGCGGCAGACGCACAGCGGGCGACACGTTCATCTCACCGCGCAGGTTGCGGCAGGCGTCCACCAGGGTCTTGAGCTTGGCCACATGCGCTTCGGCTTGTGGGTCGATTTTTTCAGCTTGCGTGGTCGGGTACTTGGCCTGGCCCACAAAACGGCCACCCAGGCCGGCCACGGGCGCCACTTTTTGCCAGAGCTCTTCGGTGATGAAGGGAATGACCGGGTGCGCCAGACGCAGGATGGCTTCGAGGGTGCGGATCAGTGTGCGGCGTGTGGCGCGTTGTTCGGCCGGGCTGCCGTTTTGAATCTGCACCTTGGCAATCTCCAGGTACCAGTCGCAAAACTCGTCCCATACAAACTGGTAAATGCTGCCGGCCACGTTGTCCAGCCGGTAGTCGGCAAAGCCCTTGGCCACATCGGCTTCGACGCGTTGCAGCGTCGAGGCAATCCAGCGGTCGGCCTGCGAGAAGACCATGTAGTTGTGAAACTCGCCGCCGGGCTGGCATTGCGCCTTGGAGTGCTGCGCCAGGCCGCAGTCCTGGCCTTCGCAGTTCATCAGCACAAAGCGCGTGGCGTTCCAGAGCTTGTTGCAGAAGTTGCGGTAACCCTCGCAGCGCTTGGCATCAAAGTTGATGCTGCGGCCCAGGCTTGCCAGTGAGGCAAAGGTAAAGCGCAGTGCGTCTGCGCCGTAGCCGGGAATGCCGGCGGGGAATTCTTTTTCGGTGTTCTTACGCACTTGCGGCGCCGTCTCAGGCTTGCGCAGGCCTTGCGAGCGCTTGTCCAGCAGCGGTGCCAGCGCAATGCCGTCGATCAGATCCACCGGGTCCAGCACATTGCCCTCGGACTTGCTCATCTTTTTGCCCTGCGCGTCCTTCACCAGGCCGTGAATGTAGACATGCTTGAAAGGCACCTGGCCCGTGAAATGCGTGGTCATCATGATCATCCGGGCGACCCAGAAAAAGATGATGTCGTAGCCTGTGACCAGCACGCTGGATGGCAAGAAGAGATCGAGTTCTGTGGGCTGCGCCGACACGCCAGTGGCGGGCGTGGAATCCTTGTTGCCGCTCCAGCCGAGAGAAGAAAAAGGCACCAGCGCCGACGAATACCAGGTGTCCAGCACGTCAGGGTCACGGCGCAGTGTTTTACCCGGCGCCTGGGCCTGAGCGGCGGCTTCGTCGGCCGCCACATAGACCTTGCCGTCTTCGTCGTACCAAGCCGGAATCTGATGGCCCCACCAGAGCTGGCGCGAGATGCACCAGTCCTGGATATTGCCCATCCACTGGTTGTAGGTGTTGACCCATTGCTCTGGCACGAACTTGACTGCACCGCTGTCCACTGCGTCGATGGCTTTTTGCGCGATCGACTTGCCGGTCGGGTCTTTGTCGC
>CANNNH010000091.1 GCA_947505915.1 Comamonadaceae bacterium | reverse complement strand
GATATATTACTCACCCGTTCGCCACTCGCCACCAGGGTTGCCCCCGTGCTGCCGTTCGACTTGCATGTGTAAAGCATTCCGCCAGCGTTCAATCTGAGCCAGGATCAAACTCTATAGTTCGATCTTGATAGTTTTTTGCCTCTTTCGAGGCCACTCATTAAAAACGGAATTGAAGTGAACTTCACTTCTATCTTCATGAGCGTTTTAAGTCTTGCGACTCGGTTACTAGAACCTTGGCAATTGCCTTAAAACGCCCACGCTTATCGGCTGTAATTTGTTAATGAACCCAAACAGTTGCCTGTTTTTTTATGCTCCACCGCGATCAGCGAAGCCTTCAATTATGACACAAATTTGAAGGTTAAGTCAAACTTTACAACTTTTTTCTTTGCCCTTGAAGGAAGCTTCGCAGCGTACGTTTCAAAAGCATAGCCCGCTAGTATAGCGCACTTTTTGTGGCTCGCAACGTCTATAAACAAAAACTTTTGCTGGCATCCGCTCGATTGTGAGAAAAATTGTTTTCTTTCAACGACTTAAGTGCTTCAGCGATTTTCCTGAGAGTGGGACTGGCCTGCATAATCCGGTCATGGCTCTTATAACTTTGCAATCCGCGCAGCTCGCATTTGGCGACGTGCCGCTTTTAGATCACACCGCCCTATCGATTGAAGCAGGTGAACGCATTGGCTTGATTGGCCGCAACGGCACTGGGAAATCATCGCTTTTGAAAATTTTGGCGGGTATGGAGAACCTTGATGACGGGGTGATTCAGTACCAACAGAACCTTAAGCTGGCTTATGTAGCGCAAGAGCCTTTGCTGAACGCGCAACTTTGTGTGTTCGACGCGGTCAGCGAGGGCTTATCGCCACTAAAAGCTGTGCTTGAGCAGTATTACGCTGGCGAAGGTGATTTAGACGCTTTGCAAAACACCATTGAACTGCAAGATGGATGGAACTGGGAGCAACGCGTCACAGAAACCCTTCAGCGTTTACGTTTAGATGGCGCGGCTTTGGTGGGCAGTCTCTCGGGGGGTACGCGCAAGCGTGTGGCTCTAGGGCAGGCACTGGTGACTCTGCCGGATATTTTGCTGTTAGATGAACCCACCAACCATTTGGACTTGGACAGCATTCAGTGGCTGGAGGACTTGCTGGTGGAGTTCAAAGGCAGCGTGGTTGTCATCACCCACGACCGCGCTTTTTTAGACAAAGTGTCCACGCGCATCGTGGAGTTGGACCGCGGGCATTTGAACTCTTACCAAGGCAATTTCCAAAGCTATTTACTATTAAAAGAGGCAGAAATGGCCGCCGAGGCGGTGACACAGGCCAAGGCCGACAAACTGTTGGCGCAAGAAGAGGTTTGGGTACGACGAGGTGTCGAGGCCAGAAGAACACGGTCCGTTGCACGGATTGGCCGCTTAGAGAAACTTCGTGCAACACGGCTTGCCAGACGCAACGCTGTTGGTCAGGTCAGGGCCAGTGTGGACGCTGGTTTGCCAAGCGGAAAAATAGTGGCTGAGTTGACCGATGTCTCGGTGAATTTTGGCGATAAGCAGGTTGTCAATCATTTCAACGCAACCCTGTTGCGTGGCGACAAAATTGGTTTGATCGGCCCCAATGGTGCGGGCAAAACCACGCTGTTGAAACTGATTTTGGGCGAACTGCAACCGACGACGGGCAAGGTGCGCCAAGGTGCAAATTTGCAAGTGGCTTACTTTGACCAAATGCGCAATGCGCTGGATTTAGACGCGACGCTGGAAGACTTCATCAGCCCGGGCAGCGAATGGATCGAGTTTGGCACACAGCGCCAGCACGTGAAGAGCTATTTAGGGGACTTTTTGTTTTCCCCAGCAAGGGCCAACTCGCCGGTGCGAACCTTGTCGGGTGGCGAGCGCAATCGCTTGCTACTGGCTCGCTTGTTTGCCCGCCCTGCCAATGTGTTGGTGCTGGATGAACCGACCAACGATTTGGACATCGACACCTTGGAGTTGCTGGAAGAATTGCTGCAAAACTATGCCGGCACGGTGTTTTTGGTCAGCCACGACCGCGCCTTTTTGGACAACGTGGTCACCAGCACCATCGCCTACGAAGGCGAAGGGCACTGGCGCGAGTACGAGGGCGGTGTGCAGGATTGGCTCTTGCAATCGAACCGCGCAAAAGTGTGGTCGCAAAAGGTGGCTGAGATCCAAACTGCAAGCACTGAAAAGCCCAAAAGTAGCTCCGTTCAATTAACAACACAGGCATCCAAACCAGCAGTCAAAAAACTCAGCTTCAAAGAGCAGCGCGAACATGACAGTTTGCCCACTCTGATTGAGCAGTTGGAAAAAGAACAGGGTGAGTTGAACAACGCTTTGGCCGATGGCAGCTTGTATGCCAGCGACCCCAAGTCAGCGGCAGACAAAGCCACGCGGGTAGGCCAAATAGACGATGAACTGCTTGCCGCCATGGAACGCTTGGAAGTTTTAAGCCACCGAACCACGCTCGCATGACGCCCTCTGAGCGCAAAGGCATGTGGTTTGGTTTGCTGGGGGTGACGATGTTTGCAGTTACTTTGCCCGTCTCCCGTTTGGCCGTAGGCACGCCCGAAGACCCGCATTTATCTGGTGTGTTTTTGGCGATGGGACGTGCGGTTGTCGCAGCGTGTTTATCGGTGATTTATTTGTGGCTTAACCGTGCCGCTTGGCCAAGCCGAGCGCAATGGAAAGGTTTGGGTCTGGTAGCGCTTGGGGTGGTCTTTGGTTTTCCACTGTTGACCTCAGTGGCCATGCGCCATGTGGAAGCCACCCATGCCAGTGTCATCACCGGCGTGCTGCCACTGGCAACCGCGAGTTTGGCAGCGCTCATGAACAAACAAAAACCTTCATGGGGCTTTTGGTTGTGCGCGGTCACAGGCACCGCGTTGGTGGTGGGCTTTGCGCTGCTGCGCTCAGGACAGTCTGGCTTGCATTTGCAGTCGGCGGATTTGCTGCTGTTGGGTGCCATGGTCTTTGCCGCGCTGGGCTACGCTTGGGGTGGACGAATGTCCCAAAGCATGGGGCCTGAGCAAGTGATTTGCTGGGCCTTGGTGATATCCCTGCCGCTCACGCTGCCAATGGCTTGGCTTAGCCAACCCACCCACCCCGTCCCTTGGAGCGCCTGGGCTGGGTTTGCTTATGTGTCGTTGTTTTCGATGTGGCTGGGGTTTTTTGCCTGGTACCGAGGCCTTGCCATGGGCGGCACCGTGCGGGTGAGCCAAATCCAGTTGCTGCAACCGTTTTTGGGCATGTTGATGGCGATTCCCATTTTGGGCGAACGCCTAGATGCAACGACGGTCAGCTTCGGTTTGGCGGTGGTGGCAACGGTGTTCATCAGCAGAAAAATGCCGGTCCAGCGATGATGTCTTGGGACAGTGGCTGATGGGGGCTGGCTTGGCACCAAGCAGCTATGTGGCAAGCCAAGGCACTTGTTTAGGCAGAGCTGGGCGGGTGCATGTGCGTCGCGACGAACAAAATCAGGTTTGGGTAGGCGGATTCGGTGACTTGCGTCGAGGGCTGCGTCAAGCCCTGAAAAGCGGTCACCCAAGAGACTTTTTGCCAAGCTGAGATTGGCGACAATGCCCTCCATGGGAACCCTTTATTTAGTGCGCCACGGCCAGGCCTCGTTTGGTGCCGACGACTACGACAATCTTTCGCCGCTGGGTCACCAGCAAAGCCAGCGTTTGGGCGCGTATTTTCGTGAGCGTGGCTTGCAGTTTGAGGCGGTGCTGATGGGCAGTTTGAAGCGCCATCGGCAAACCTTTGAAGGCATTCAAGAAGGTTTGCAGGTGCCACAGCTTCAGCCGCTGGTGTGGCCAGGCCTGAACGAATACGACAGCCACGCGGTGATCCATGCCATCCACCCCGAGCCTTTGGCCAAGCCCAACACGCCAGAACTTTACAAACACCATTTCGGCTTGCTGCGCAAGGGTCTGCAAGCGTGGATGCACGGCGAGGTGCAACCTGCGGGTATGCCGCTTTTCACCGAATTTGTGCAAGGCATCCAAGACGCCTTTGCGCATGTGCGGGCGCAGCATAGCGGCGATGTGTTGATGGTCTCAAGCGGCGGCCCCATCTCGACCGCGTTGGGCACACTTTTGGGCACCCCGCCCGAAAGCATCATTGAGATGAATATGCGTATTCGCAACACCGCGGTCAGTGAGTTGGTGTTTGGCCCCAAGCGCCACACTTTGGTGAGCTTTAACACCATCAACCATTTGGATGCGCCAGCCTACCGCGACTGGGTGACGTTCACCTGAGTTAAATCAGCGGCTCAAAGCGGGTTATTTCTTGGATCAGCTTGGCCAGTTGCACGCCCACGGCGTCCAAAAGCGCTTGGCCTTTAACGGCTGTGGCTGCCGCCGCGTTACCGGCCGCACCATGCAGGTTGTAGTCCTGCATATGCCAGCCCAGTTTTGCACTTTTACCATCGCCCAACAGCGCAAAGTCTTGGGCGCGCTGCTCGGAAGTCGAGGCGAAGTGCTGCGCCTCGGGCATACGCACCTTGTGCGGTGCGATGGCCAGCATCAGCGAAGTTTCCATGTCACCGCCATGGACGCCAAAGCGCTGCTCATGGGCATCAAATGCGCTCAACGCTTCGCCCAACGGCAGTTGGTACCAGTTGCTGCTGAAAACCGTCAGGCCGCAGTGGCCTCGCAGTTCCCGCGCCACCACGTCCATCAACCCCACATTGCCGCCATGGGCGTTGAAGAGCAAGAGTTTTTTCACGCCCACCCGCGCCACACTTTCTCCCAAAGCACACCATTGCTCGATGACCGAAGCTGGGGAGAAACTCAAAGTGCCGTCATAGGCCAGATGCTCTGAGCTCAAGCCCACGCTTTGGGTGGGCAGCACCAGCACTTGGTCTGCAGGCTGCGAATGGCCCAAAGCCGCAGCGACCATGGCGTTGACCAAATCGGTGTCGACCGACAAGGGCAAATGTGGCCCATGCTGCTCGGTGGCGCCCAAGGGTAAAACAGCGACAGCCTGTGCTGCATCGAGCTCGGCGAAGTCGGTGGTGATGCAATCAGCCCAGTAACGTGGAAAAACCTTCATGCGCTGCATCTTAAAGGCTTGGGTAACATGGGCCTTATGAGTACCTATTTGCTTCGTATTTTTGCTTTGATCAGCCTGAACTTAGGCGTCTGCTTTGCCCAGATGCCGCCCAGCAGCGTGGTCACCACGCCCCAAGTACGCGCCGAGTTGGTGGCCCACGCGCCGCAAGGCTTGAAGGCGGGTGAACCGCTGATGCTGGGCTTGCTGCTGCAGCACCAACCGGGTTGGCACACCTATTGGCTCAATGCGGGTGACAGCGGTTTGGCCACGCAGCTGAACTGGGCCCTGCCCCAGGGTATGCAGGCGGGCAACACACTCTGGCCGATTCCGCAGATGATCCGTGTGGGCGACATGGTTAACCATGGTTTTGAGGACCAGGTGTTGCTGGCCGCACCTGTCCAAGTAGATAAAGGACTGGTTGCCAACACGTCGACCTTGAAACTTCAATTGAGCGCCAGTTGGCTTGTGTGCAAGCAAGAATGCATTCCGCAAGAGGGCAAGTTTGAAGTCCAACTGCCTGTGGCAGGCAGCACCGCCAGCCATTCAGCGGCTTTTGAAGCGCTGCTGGCTGTGCAGCCCCAAGCCTTACAACCTTCGCCACAAAACGCCCAAGTTTCAGAGAAGGGTTTGGCCTTGCGTATTCAAGGACTCCCTTCAAGCTTGCAAGGTAAGCCTTTGCAACTCTTTGCCGAGTCCACCGAGGTCTTGGCCAGCGGCTTGGGCGCGGACTCTCTGGCCGGCCAGTGGCAGGGTGCTGACTTTGTACTGCAAGCCCCTTTACATGCTATGCGCAGCAGCGAACCCTCCACACTGGGACTGCTCGTTGTAGGTGACTCAGGTGACCAAGCCAAGGCGTGGCGCTTGAACCTGGCCATCCAAGGCAGTTGGCCACCTGAAGGCAGCGCTACCGTGGCCAAAAACTTGGCGCTTGTCAGCCTGCCTCCAGTTCAAGCGATGCAAGAGGCGGCGAGTTGGGCGGCCTTGTTCGCCGCATTGCTCGGCGCTTTCTTGGGCGGTTTGTTGCTGAACCTGATGCCCTGTGTGTTGCCGGTACTGGCCATCAAAGTGTTGTCACTCAGTCAGCACCACCACAGCGTGGCGCAGCGCCGCGCCATCGGTTTGGCCTACGCGCTGGGGGTGATTGCCAGCATGCTGGCGCTGGCGCTCTTGGTGGCGGGCCTGCGGGCATCGGGTCAGCAACTGGGCTGGGGCTTTCAGTTGCAGTCACCCCTGGTGGTG
>CANNNH010000090.1 GCA_947505915.1 Comamonadaceae bacterium | reverse complement strand
GGGGCATCGATGCACAAGGCCAGCCCACACGCGACCCCCTGGAGGCCTTGGCCGGCGCATTGCTGCCCTTTGGCGGCCACAAAGGGTCCGCTTTGTCGATGATGGTCGAACTGCTGGCAGGGCCCTTGATTGGGGAACCCACCAGCCGGGCAGCAGCACGCTTGGACAACGGCGATGGCGGCCCACCTTTGGGTGGCGAGTTGCTGTTGGCCATCGACCCCCATGTGTTTGGGCTCGGGCTTGGCCACCAGTGGCTTGAACAAGCCGAGGTTTTTTTGGCCGAGGCGCGCAAACAACCTGGCGTTCGCCTGCCCTCAGACCGGCGTCACGCAGCCTTGGCACACAGCCAACGCTTTGGGGTCGACATTGCCCAGTCATTGTTGGATGAACTGGCGGCTATAGCGGCTTGACCACTGGGCTCGGTCCTTGGATTACCATCCGCCCCATGCAACCTTTCCATCTGGCCTTTCCCGTCACGTCTTTGGCCAAGGCGCGTGCTTTTTATGGCGAGTTGTTGGGCTGCCCGGAAGGGCGCTCATCGGACGAGTGGGTGGACTTCAATTTTTATGGGCATCAAATCGTCGCGCATTTGAGCCCCGGCGAGGCCGGTCACCACAACACCAGCGCTGTCGATGGTGACAACGTGCCGGTGCGCCATTTCGGCATGGTGCTCGACATGCCCGAATGGGAGCGCATGGCCGCCAAGCTCAAAGAGTCGCACATCTCATTTGTGATCGAGCCGCACATCCGCTTCAAAGGCCAGGTGGGCGAGCAAGCGACCATGTTCTTTTTGGACCCGTGTGGCAATGCCGTCGAGTTCAAGACCTTTGCCGACCCCTCACGGTTGTTTGCCAAATAGCCAGCGGCCCCCCGTTGCATCAGCGGGCCTGACACCCACGCCAGCAGGTCTATCGCCTTTGTCTCTTTCTTTTTGGAGGTTTCCATGTGCAGATGGGTCGCCTACGCGGGTCCACAGATTTACCTGGAAGACCTGATCTTTCACCAAGAGCACTCGATCGTCAGCCAAAGCCTGGCGGCCACCCAATCGGCCTGGGTGACCAATGGGGATGGCTTTGGCGTGGCCTGGTACACCCAGCGCACCACCCCGGGCCTGTTCAAAGACATCCTTCCCGCTTGGAACGACAGCAACCTACGTTCTTTGGCCGCGCACGTTCAGGCCCAGCTGTTTTTCGCGCATGTGCGGGCGACCACGGGCACGGCCATCGCCAGAACCAATTGCCACCCTTTCATCTGGAAAAACTGGACCTTCATGCACAACGGCAAAGTGGGCAACTGGCAGCACTGTCGCAAAGATGTGGAAGACTTGATCGACCATGTGCATTACCCACACCGCGAAGGCACCACCGACAGCGAAGCCTTGTTTTTGGTGGCGCTGAGCAATGGCTTGGTGCACGACCCCGTTGGCGCGATGGCGAAAACCTTGCAAGATGTCTCGCGCATCATGGATCAACACCATGCCGATGAGCCCATGCGCATTTCCTGTGCCTTGACCAATGGCCACGACATCTGGGCCTTTCGCTATTCCAGCGATGACCAATCCCCCAGCATGTACTTTGGTTCACCCCACACCCGCGCCGTTGCGCCAGGCACCAACCCGATCAACACGATTGCGTCCGAACCCTCGGACTCCAATGCCGCGCATTGGTTCAAAGTCGATGAGCGCCGTGGTGTGCATTGGACGCCCCAGGGCCTGGAAGATTTCCAGTTTTCTGTGTGACCGGTTGATGCGCCTTCGCCAATGAACAGTGCCGCTGGCATGCTGGCCGCCGTGTCAGGGAGGGCCTGGGGCGCAATGGGCCGGCGAGGGCGGCCTACAAACGCCCATCACCCCACAGGCGTCAAGGCTTGCGCGTCGCGGCTTGAATCGCCGCCCACAGCTTGGCCGGCGTGAAAGGCATGTCCATGGGCGGGGCGCCCACTTGGTGCAGCGCGTCCGAAACCGCATTGGCCAAGGCCGGCAATGAGCCCGAGCAACCCGACTCGCCCACCCCTTTGGCGCCCAGCAAGTTGAGGTCGGTGTGCACCGCATGGGTCTCGTGGTGAAAGTGGCGCAGCAAGCCCCCTGCGCGGGGCATGGGGTAGTCCATGTAAGAGCCGGTCAACAACTGCCCGGTTTCGCGGTCGTAAATGACGTGCTCGCCAAAGGCCTGGCCCATGCCCTGAACCACGCCACCATGCACCTGACCCAACACCTGCTCGGGCGAAATGACCAAGCCCACATCGTCCACCGCCCAATAGTGGGATACCTCGGCCACACCAGAGGCGATGTGGATTTCCACCTCGGCAATGTGGCAGCCATTGGGAAAGGTGGCGCCAGAGGTGGCCTCACCCACCGCCTGCACCTGGGCGGCTGGCGCGCCCAGGCTGGCGATCCAGTCGGCAAAACGCAAACGGCGTTTGGCGCCACCCGCTTCTTGCCACTCGCCCTTGCTGTGGCTGATGTCGGTGGGGGCACACCCCCACACCGCAGCGATGGTCGGCTTGGCCTGTTCCATCAATTGCTGGCACAGGTTTTTGATGGCACTGCCCGCACCGTACAAGGTGCGCGAACCGCCGGTGCTGTTGCCCACCAGTCCTTGCTCGGGCTCACCCGCGAGGTAGCGCACAGCGCTGGCAGGCAAGCCGATTTCGTTTTGCACGATTTGGGCAAAACTGGTTTCGTGGCCTTGACCCGATGCGCCCGTCAAAGCACGCAGCGTCAACACGCCTTGCGCGTCAAAACTGCCGCGCACCTGGTCTTTGGCGGCACCACCGGGGCCTGAGGCTTCCAAGTAATACGCCAAGCCGCGCCCGAGCAAGCATCCACGCTTCAAGGCATCGGCACGGCGCTGGGCCAAGCCCTGGGGTTCGCTCATGCCAATGGCATGGTCCATCACCGCCTCGAAGTGGCCGCTGTCGTACACGGTTTGATTGGCCGTGGTGTAGGGGAAGGCCTGGGGCGCAATGAAGTTTTTGCGCCGAATGGCCACGCCATCCAGGCCATGCTGCTGCGCGGCGTGGTCGATCAAGCGGTCAATGGCATAGGCAATGTCCGGGCGCCCCGCACCCCGGTAGGCCGACACCGGAACGGTGTTGGTGAAGTAAATGTGGGACGACATGTGCAAGGCTGGCACCTGGTAGGCCCCACCCATGGTGATAGACAGGTTGCGCGCCCCAATGTGGGTGCTGAAGTAAACGTTATAGGCGCCAACATCCACTTGGTTTTCAAAGCGCAAGGCCAGGATGCGACCCTGCGCGTCCAAGGCGATGTGGCCATGCAAGCGCAATGCGCGGCCATGCCAGTCGCTGACAAAAATCTCGGAGCGCGCCCCCACCCAGCCCACCGGGCGCTGGAGCAGGCGTGCGGACAACATCACCAACGGGTGCTCGCTGTAAGCGGTGGCGCGCAGCCCAAAAGAACCGCCCACATCGTGGGTGTGCACCTCCATGCTTTCATGCGGCCAGCGCGTGATGTGGGCCAAAAAGCCCGCCATGCCGCCCACGCCTTGGGTGGGGGTGTGCACATGGGTGACGCCCTTGGCCTCATCGTGCCAAGCCCACACCGCACGTGGCTCCATGGGCGAGCCCACCAACCGCTGGCTGTCGACATCGATGTCGCTGACAAAGTGCGCTTGGGCAAATGCAGCGTCCACCGCTGCGCGGTCACCGGCTTCGAATTTCACCGAGGTGTTGCCCGGTGCTTGCGCGTGCAATGGCACTGCGCCCGTCGCTGTGGCATCGGCATAGGTGACCACGGCGTCGAGGGTGTCGTAATCAATTTGCGCCAGCTCGGCCGCATCTTGCGCTTGCAAAGCGGTGTCGGCCACCACCCAGGCCACGGGCTGGCCCACGTACAGCACCTTGTCGTGTGCCAACACCGGCATGGTGCACACGGTTTGGGGTTGGCCTTGTGGGCCTTTGACCTGCGCCACATTGGGCAAGTCGGCAAAGCCTGCGGCTTGCACATCTTTGGCCGTCAACACCAGATGCACGCCCGCTGCGCTGCGCACCGCGCTCAAGTCCATGTGGGCGATGCGCGCATGGGCGTGGGGTGAGCGAATCACGTGGCCGTGCAACAAACCGACGGGATGCGCATCGGCACTGAACTGGCCCGTGCCCGTGATCAAGCGCTGGTCTTCCTTGCGCAGCAAGGCGCTGGACAGCGGTGCGTTCATGGCTTGTCTCCTTGCATCACATGGCTGGCTTGTTGCACCGCGCGGATGATGTTCACGTACCCCGTGCAGCGGCACAAATTGCCCGACAAACCTTCGGCAATTTCCTCCGGCGTGGGCGTGGGGTTGCGGCGCAACAAGTCCACCGAGGCCATCACCATGCCGGGGGTGCAAAAGCCGCATTGCAAACCATGGCACTGCGAAAACGCTTGTTGCACCGGGTGCAAACCATCTGCACCCAAGCCCTCAATGGTGGTGACCGTGCAGCCATCGGCTTGCATCGCGAGCATGGTGCAGGACTTGACCGCTTGGCCATCCACATGCACGGTGCAACAACCGCATTGCGTCGTGTCGCAGCCCACATGGGTGCCGGTCATGCCAAAGGTATCGCGCAGCAAATCGGCCAACAAGGTGCGCTCGGGCACATCGGCGTTGCGGGGTGTTCCATTCAGGGTGAGGGTGAGTTTCATGCGGATGTGGGGCGCTGCTGCACAGCGCAAGTTTGAAGGGTCAATGTGTGTTTGCAGCGCTCGCGCTGCGCTGTGACAGCGTGCTGTGGGTCTGCGCGGTCGAACCGGTGCTTCATGCGCGCGCCCAGGCTTGGCCAGCTTGCGCCAACATGATGCCCGCCAAATGGGCGCGGTAAGCGGCCGGGGCGTGCACGTCATCGATCACGTCATCGCGCACCAACGGCGGCACGGATGTGTTGTGGGCCCATGCCTGTTCGGCATCTGCCCAGCGAAACACCCCATGGGCCACGCCCGTGACGGCGATGCGCCAAGCGCCCTGTGCGCCGGTGGCAACGGGGTACTGCGCCACAAACACACCGGCCATCGCGTAACCCGATGCAGGGTGCTTGAACTTGGCATAAGCGCAGCGCATGGGGGTGCGAAAACGCACGCCGGTGATGATTTCATCGTTGTGCAAAGCGGTCGCAAACATCCCCTGAAAAAAGTCGCTCGCTTCAATGGTGCGCCGATCGGTGATGATATGTGCTTGCAAGGCCAAAGCCGCGGCGGGGTAATCTGCGCTGGGGTCG
Source organism: Comamonadaceae bacterium (assembly GCA_947505915.1). The sequence continues at coordinate 1,148 of CANNNH010000090.1, read as the reverse complement.
TTGTTGGCCAGTGAGCCGCCCAGGGTACCGCGCGCGCGCACCTGCGGGTCACCAATCAGGCCTGCCAGCGTGGCCAGTCCTGGCACGGCTTGTTGCAAACCGGCATGGGCCGCCACGTCTTGGTGGCGTGTGGCTGCGCCAATCCACCAGTGGTCTCCCTCTTGGCGCACGCCGGTCATTTCGGGCAGGCGTGCCACATCGATCAAAGCTGTGGGTGCCGCCAGGCGATGCTTCATCGATGGCAGCAAGGTCATGCCGCCCGACAAGACCTTGGCCGAGGCATCGGCGCTCAAGGCCGCGTTGGCCGCGCCCACCGATTCGGCGCGTTGGTATTTGAATGCGTACACGTACAAATCCTTTTGTTCACCGGTTTTCCGGCGCAGGCTGCAATCTACCCTAAATGCCGCCGGGCTTGCGTACCTGGGTGACGCGGCACTCACTTGACACAGGGATATGCCAGCGTCGTTGCGCGGTCAGCAGCGCGGTGAAAGCTGATTCGGGCCCATCACAAGGCGTTTGGATCGCTGCTTAAAAAAACTGCACGCTTGGCGCCCCCTGTATAAAATTGACCCCCGTTCACCGCCTTGTGCCTGCGGTTGTGCCAGCCCACCGAATCCTTTGCCCTGCCCCCGCTTTTGCCGCGTGGGCCCCCAACCCAAATGCTCTACCCCCAAACCTTTGACGTGATTGTGGTCGGCGGCGGACACGCCGGGACCGAGGCCGCCTTGGCCGCGGCGCGCATGGGCTGCACAACGCTGTTGCTGTCGCACAACATTGAAACCTTGGGCCAAATGAGTTGCAACCCGTCGATCGGCGGCATTGGCAAGGGCCATTTGGTCAAAGAGATTGACGCCATGGGCGGCGCCATGGCCTTGGCCACCGATGAGGCGGGCATTCAATTTCGCATCCTCAACCGATCCAAAGGCCCGGCCGTGCGCGCCACCCGCGCCCAGGCTGACCGCATGTTGTACAAAGCCGCCATCCGCAAACGCTTGGAAAACCAACCCAAACTGTGGCTTTTTCAGCAGGCCGTGGACGACTTGATGGTCGAGGGTGACCGCGTGGTTGGGGCCGTGACGCAAGTTGGTATTCGCTTCAGATCGCGCACGGTGGTGTTGACCGCCGGCACGTTTTTGGATGGCAAGATC
>CANNNH010000089.1 GCA_947505915.1 Comamonadaceae bacterium | reverse complement strand
TGCGCACATCATCGGCGTGACCGAAGAAACCACCACCGGCGTGTTGCGCTTGAACGAAATGGCTGCCAAGGGCACATTGATGTTCCGCGCTATCAATGTGAACGACTCGGTGACTAAGAGCAAATTTGACAACCTGTACGGCTGCCGCGAATCTTTGGTGGACTCCATCAAGCGCGCCACCGACGTGATGATCGCCGGCAAAGTCGCTTTGGTAGCCGGTTACGGCGACGTGGGCAAAGGTTCTGCCCAAGCCTTGCGCGCTTTGAGCGCCCAGGTGTGGGTGACAGAAATCGACCCGATCAACGCCTTGCAAGCGGCCATGGAAGGCTACAAAGTCGTGACCATGGAATACGCTGCCGACAAAGCCGATATTTTTGTGTCAGCCACAGGCAATAAAAACGTCATCCGTTACGAGCACATGGCCGCCATGAAAGACGAAGCCATTGTGTGCAACATCGGTCACTTCGACAACGAAATCGACGTGGGTTCGCTGGAAAAACTCCAGTGGGATGAGATCAAGCCGCAAGTCGACCACATCATTTTCCCTGACGGCAAAAAAATCACCTTGCTGGCCAAAGGCCGCTTAGTGAATCTGGGTTGTGCCACCGGCCACCCCAGCTTTGTCATGTCATCGAGTTTCGCCAACCAAACCATTGCGCAAATCGAATTGTTCACCCGCCAGGACCATTACGAAAACGGTAAGGTCTATGTGTTGCCCAAGCACCTGGACGAAAAAGTCGCGCGTTTGCATTTGAAGAAAGTCGGCGCCATGCTGACTGAACTCACTGATGAGCAAGCTTCTTACATTGGTGTCAGCAAAAGCGGTCCGTACAAAGCCGACACTTACCGCTATTGATCAGATGCGCGCCGACCAGTTGCTGGTCGAGCGCGGTCTGGCTGCATCGCGCTCACAAGCCCAGCGTTTGATTGCCTCGGGTGTGCAATGGCGACATCCATTGCACACTTGGCAGCGCATCGAGAAAAACGGTGTCTTGCTGGCATCTGATTGTGAATTGCAATTGCTGGATGACGCCGAGTCGAGGTTTGTGTCGCGCGGAGGTTTGAAACTGGCTGGCGCTTTGCAAGTGACCGGTGTGGCAGTTCAAGGTTTGCGTTGTCTGGACATCGGCCAATCGACCGGTGGCTTCACCGATTGTTTGTTGCAACACGGTGCGGCGCAGGTGGTGGGTGTGGATGTAGGTCATGCGCAATTACACCCGTCGTTGCAAAACGATGCGCGCGTGGTTTGCCTCGAGAAAATCAATGCTCGCACTTTGAACGCCGATGATTCACCGTTGAATCAGTACATGCCTCAAGGCGGCTTTGATTTATTGGTAGCTGACCTCAGTTTTATTTCGCTCACGCTGGTGTTGCCTGTCATGCCCGCATTGATGCAAGACAACGCCCATGCGTTGTTGCTGGTCAAGCCGCAGTTTGAATTGCAGCCCGCAGACATCGGCAAGGGCGGCTTGGTCAAAGACCCTGGCTTGTACGCGCAAGTGCAGCAGCGTTTGACCTCAGCGTGTGAGCAAGCGGGATTCGAGGTTTTGCATTGGTTAGACAGTCCGGTTGCCGGTGGTGACGGCAACCGGGAATTTTTCATACATGTACGTAGGAAATTCGAATGAATTCTTCAAGTCCTATTCCCATCAGTTTCGAATTTTTTCCGCCGAAAACACCGGAGGGTGCGGTCAAGTTGTTGACAGTGCGTCAAGAACTGTATGCGCTCAAACCGCAGTTCTTCAGTGTCACTTACGGCGCGGGCGGCTCCACCCAGGACGGCACATTGCAGCAAGTGCAAAGCATTTTGCAAGACGGCTTTGATGCAGCACCACACTTTTCGTGCATTGGCACCACGCGCGAGATTGTGCGGGAACAGTTGGCGGCATTCAAAGCGGCAGGCATTGGACGCATGGTGGCTTTGCGTGGTGATTTACCCAGCGGTCACGGCACCTTTGGAGAATTTCGTTATGCCAGCGAATTGGTGGAATGCATACGCCAGGAGTCGGGGGAGCATTTCCATATTGAAGTCGGTTGTTACCCGGAAGTGCACCCGCAGGCCAAATCGCCGCAGGCTGATGTGCAAGCCTATGTGACCAAAGTCAAAGCAGGCGCAAACTCAGCCATCACCCAGTATTTTTTCAACAGCGATGCTTACTTTCGCTTTGTCGATGAGGCTTACAAGCTCGGCGCGGATATTCCGGTCGTGCCCGGCATCATGCCGATCACCAGTTCCTCGCAATTGATGCGGTTTTCAGATGGCTGCGGGGCGGAAATTCCGCGCTGGATACGTTTGCGTTTACAAGCGTTTGGGGATGACAGCGCATCCATCAAAGCATTTGGTTTGGAGGTGGTCAGTGACTTGTGCGAGCAGTTGCGCAACGGCGGCGCACCTGGCTTGCATTTCTACACCATGAACCAGTCGACAGCAGTGACGGCGATTTGCCGCAACCTCGATATCGCTTAACTGCGCGTCAGACTGAAACCGGCGAGGTGATCCTGGCCCATCAATTGCACCATTTGCGGCAAGGCCTGTTGCAATTGCTCGTACAAAGTGAACGGCGGGTTGATGATGACCACGCCGCTGTCGACCAGGCCTATGGGCTTGGCCTTCTCCCCGAGTGTGGCGTCATTGCGCGCGCCGGAACGTATGCGCAAAGTGGCGTGCAACCAAGGCTTGTCGGCTTGTCTGGCCAGGTTGGTCAGATGGCGCGGCAGACTGTGCGCCTGCGGTCTGGGAATGATGGGATACCAGACCACGTAGGTGCCGGTGGAAAAACGTTTCATGCCTATCGAGACCGCCACCACCACGCGCTCGTAATCGAGTTTGATTTCATAACTCGGGTCAATGAACACCAGGCCGCGGCGGGTAGACGGCGGCAAAAATTTGGGCAAGCCGTTGAAGCCGTCTTCGTGCATGACCGTCACCTGACGACCGGCTTTGAGCGCATCGACATTGGTTTGCAGCGCGCGTATGTCCGTGGGGTGCATCTCAAACAATTTGAGTTTGTCTTGTTCGCGCAACAAATGATGCGCAATCATTGGCGAACCCGCGTAATTTAGCAAGCCGCCTTCGCGGTTGAAATGATCGAGCAGCTTGCGGTAGTCGAGCAAAACGTCGGCCATGGGCCCGGACAGCTTGGATTTGTTGCGCATCAGCGCCAGCAAGCCCTCCTGGGCTTCCCCGCTCTGGTTGGCGTCGGCGCTGTCGAGGCGGTACATACCCGCGCCGGCATGGGTGTCTATGGCGGTGAAACCGACTTCTTTGAGTGCTAAATGCTTCATCACGGCAACCAGAACGGTGTGTTTAAGCACATCGGCGTGGTTGCCTGCGTGGTAGGCGTGGCGGTAACTGAACATCCCCCATGGTAACCCGCGCTAAGTCGCTTGCGTAAGCGGGCATGAATTGGCATAGAATGTAAGGCTTCGCAGCGAACAAGGTCCCGCGGCGAAGTTATCACCCCCACCTAAGAGGTTCTCAGCAGAAGAACACCGACCGTGGAAAAGGACCCCACAACCCACTCTAGGAAACAGCATGTCCACTTTCAGCGCAAAACCCGCTGACGTGACGCATGAGTGGTTTGTGATTGACGCCACCGACAAGGTGCTCGGACGGATTGCCAGCGAAGCAGCCCTCCGTTTACGCGGCAAGCACAAAGCCATTTATACGCCCCACGTCGATACCGGCGACTACATAGTCGTCATCAACTCGTCCAAAATTCGAGTCACAGGCAACAAAGCCTTGGACAAGATGTACCACCGCCACTCCGGTTATCCGGGCGGCATCTCCAGCACCAACTTCAAAGACATGCAGGCCAAGCACCCCACACGTGCGCTTGAAAAAGCGGTCAAAGGCATGTTGCCCAAAGGTCCTTTGGGTTTTGCCATGATCAAAAAGCTCAAGGTGTACGGCGGTGCCGAGCATCCCCATACCGCCCAACAGCCCAAAGTGCTGGACATCTAAGGAGCTATGAAATGATTGGTGAATGGAACAATGGCACCGGTCGTCGCAAATCCAGCGTCGCCCGCGTGTTTCTGAAAAAAGGCTCCGGCAAAATCATGGTCAACGGCAAGGACATCGCTGAATATTTCGGCCGTCAAACCTCGATCATGATCGCCAAGCAACCCCTGTTTTTGACTCAGCATGTCGAATCTTTCGACATTCAGATCAATGTGCAGGGCGGCGGTGAATCCGGCCAGGCAGGCGCTGCCCGTCACGGCATCACCCGCGCACTCATCGACTACGATGCGACCCTCAAACCCGCGCTGTCAGCAGCCGGTTTTGTCACCCGGGATGCTCGTGAAGTGGAACGTAAAAAAGTCGGTTTGCACGGCGCGCGTCGCCGCAAGCAGTTCAGCAAACGCTGATCTACCGCCAGGCCCTGTGTCTGCCATCAACCGCCAGGGCTTGTGTTCTGGCGGTTTTTTTCTGGGCGATGCAAGACGGCTTGCCGCATCAGCCTTGCATATAACCTTGTCAAATAGATTGTTGACTGAAATAGGTTACTATTACCCATCAAAGAACATTTTCATTGGAGAGCGCCATGAGTGCCTTAGCCGAAACCATACCCACCGCCATGCCCGAGCCTATCGTCTTTACCGACAGTGCAGCGGCCAAAGTAGCTGACCTGATCGCCGAAGAAGGCAACCCCGAGTTGAAACTGCGTGTGTTTGTGCAAGGCGGCGGTTGCTCTGGTTTCCAGTATGGGTTCACCTTTGATGAAATAACCAATGAAGACGACACCATCATGTCTAAACACGGCGTCTCTTTGTTGATCGATGCCATGAGCTACCAGTATTTGTTGGGCGCTGAAATCGACTACAAAGAAGATTTGCAAGGTGCGCAGTTCGTCATCAAAAACCCGAATGCGACCAGTACCTGCGGATGCGGGTCTTCATTCTCAGCTTGAGTTTTTTTCAGTTGAGCAATAAGCCGGGCTAGTCCCGGCTTTTTTTATGCCGGGTAAATCGCACCGAGCACACGCGGCCCCAAAGCGCCTGTGACCTCAGGCAAGTTACCGGGTAAATTCAGGCAGGTTTGTTGCGCCAACCAAGCAAAGCCGGCGGCTTCTACTTGCAAGGGCGGTAAACCTTGCTGCTCGGTGCTTTGAACCGGAATGTCGGGTAATAACTGCTGCAACATGTCCATCAAACAGCGGTTGTACGCGCCGCCGCCACAAACCAGCAACCGAACCGCATCTGATGCATAGCGCAACACATCGTCTGCGCAAGCCCGTGCTGTGAATGCGGTCAAGGTGGCCTGAACATCGGCAACGCTGGCACTGGCAAAACCGCTCAAGTGTGATTGCAACCATGCGGCATGGAACAAATCACGGCCTGTGCTTTTGGGCGGTGCTTTGCGAAAAAACGGATCGCTCATGCATTGGTTCAGCAAGTCTGTCATGACTTTTCCTGAAAGTGCCAAAGCGCCGTCACGGTCAAAGGCTTCGCCGGTGTGCAGTTGGCACCAATGGTCAAGCAGCACATTGCCGGGGCCGCAATCAAAGCCTGTGACTGCTTGATCCGTCAGCACACTGAGGTTGGAAATGCCGCCAATATTGAGAACCGCGACGGTATGTCCCGCGTCGGCAAACACGTGTTGATGAAACGCAGGTACCAGAGGCGCCCCTTGTCCTCCTGCGGCTATATCGCGACTGCGAAAGTCAGCAACCACGCGAATGCACGTGCGCTCAGCAAGCAACGAAGGATTGTTAATTTGAACCGTATAGCCTATGCCGTCGTGTAGGCCGGGCTGATGGCGCACGGTTTGTCCGTGTGCACCTATGGCGGCAATCTGAGAGGGTTGATAACCGGTGCTTTGCAGCAAATCACGCACAACGTTTGCATAACTAAGTGCAAGCTGGTTGGCTGCCAGTGATGCGGTGTGTAATTCATCGGCGCCACTCTGGTTGAGCTGTAGAAAGGTCTGGCGTAAGTCGTTTGAAAAAACCTGGCTAAAGTGGCCGAGCACACGAATACCTTGGGTGAAATCGGCCAACACGGCGTCCACGCCATCGAGTGAGGTGCCTGACATCACGCCGATATAAAGCGTGCGCATGGTCAAAACAATCAGTGCGTGGTGTCGGCTGAGACGAGCGAGGCTGAGGCCAGTTGTCTAGAGACTTCAGCCGCCTGGCGGTTGAATTGATCACGGGCGAAAGCAGGAATCGGCACAGACTCGCTTTGACGGGCCAGCAATTGAGGGTCTTTGTGAACGCCGTTGACACGGAATTCAAAATGCAAATGCGGGCCGGTGGCCCATCCAGTGGCTCCGACCAAACCTATTGCTTGGCCTTGCGATACAGACTGGCCGCGACGAACCAGCATTTTGCTCAAGTGCGCATAAACCGTGGAGTGGCCGTTGCTGT
>CANNNH010000088.1 GCA_947505915.1 Comamonadaceae bacterium | reverse complement strand
TTGCGTCAGCAAAGCGTCTTCGTGGGGGATGTTGTGGCGCAAAAGAGGCGAGCCGCAGGTGGTGGGAATGCCTGCCACATCCACCAAATCTTTCAAAGCGATGGGCAGGCCGTGAAGCCAGCCGCGCGAATGGCCTTGTGAAAGATCTGTGTCACAGGCTTGGGCTTGCGCCAAAAGCTTGGTGGAGTCTTGCAGGCTGACCAAGGCATTGAAGTGCGGATTGATACTTTCAATGCGATGCAAATAGGCTTGCATCACCTCACGACAAGACACTTGCTTGGCATGAATGGCTTGCGAGAGTTGGTTGGCGCTGAGTTCGGTGATAACCATGCTTGAGCCCATCAAAAAGAGAATCGCTTATATTGAGCTTTAAATGTAGCTTGGCAAACAAGGGGATGGGTATGCGACGCAGTTGGTTAAAAGTCATGGCCGTGGTTTTGGTAGCGAGTTGGCTCGGTATGCCGGCGCAAGCCCAAAACACCTTGCCAGCCAACAAAGTGTTTCGCTTTGTACCCCACGCCAATTTGGCGGTGCTAGACCCCATCTGGACCACCGCCTACGTCACCCGTAACCATGCGTACATGATTTACGACACGCTGTTTTCTGAGGACGCCAAGGGCAATATCCAACCGCAAATGGTGCAAAGCTACACCACCGCCAAAGACGGCAAGACCTGGACTTTCAAGCTGCGCGCGGGCTTGGAGTTTCATGATGGCAAACCCGTCACCAGCGAAGACGTGGCCGCGTCGCTCAAGCGCTGGGCCAGTCGTGACGCCATGGGCGGTATTTTGTTTAGCTTCATCGACAAGATTGAAACCCCTGACGCCAATACCTTTCGCTTTATTCTGAAAGAGCCTTGCGCCATCGTGCTTGACGCTTTGGGCAAGGCGTCTAGCAATGTGCCCTTCATCATGCCCGCCCGCATTGCGGCCACACCCGGCACCGAGCAAATCAAGGAGCATATTGGCTCTGGCCCCTTCATCTTCAAGGCCGACGAGTTCAAGCCCGGTTCTGTGGCGGTTTACTTGCGCAACTCCAAATATTTGTCGCGCAAAGAAGCGACCAGTGGTTTGGCCGGTGGTCGCCCCGTCAATTTCGAGCGGGTGGAGTGGGTCATCATTCGCGACCCGCAAACCCAGTTCAATGCGCTGCAAGCTGGCGAGGTAGACATGGTGGAGCAACCCAGTTTCGAACAATACGAGTCATTGAAAAAAACCGCTGGCGTCAAGGTGGACGATTTTTCACCTGCAGGCTACCAGTACGTCATGCGCTTTAACCACTTACATGCGCCGTTTAACAATGTGAAGATTCGCCAAGCCGCCATGCTGGCGATTGGCCAGCAAGCATTCATCAATACACAGGTCGGCATCCCAGATTTGGTACGAGCCTGCCGCAGCATTTACCCTTGCGGCACGCCCTTGGCTGACGAGAACACCAGTTATTTCACAGGTGTCGCCAACACCGTCAAAGCCCGCGAATTGTTGAAGGAAGCCGGCTACGACGGCACGCCCATCGTCATGATGCGCCCTACCGATTTATCCGCTATCACCAAGCTGCCACTGGTGGCCAAGCAGCAACTGGAAGCCGCGGGTTTCAAGGTGGACTTGCAGCAAATGGACTGGGCCTCTTTGGTGGCGCGACGTGCCAAAAAAGAGCCCCCTAACCAAGGCGGTTGGAATATGTTCTTTACCACCTGGACAGCGCAAGACATTGGCAGCCCTTTGAGCAGCGCCATGCTCAATGCCAAGGGCGCGACCGGCTGGTTCGGATGGCAAGACGAGCCGCGCATTGAAGCCTTGAAAGCCAAATTTGCGCGCGCCCATGAAGGCCCAGAGCAGAAAAAAATCGCCTCTGAAATTCAAGCCTTGGTGTTTGAAACTGCGGCCTTTGCGCCCTTGGGTCAGTACCGCAACCCCACCGCCTTGCGCAGCAATGTCAGCGGCATGTTGCAAACCGCAGGCATTCCCGTGATGTGGGGCTTGAGCAAAAACTGATGGCGTCTTTTTTGCTTCGTCGCTTGCTGGCGGTACTCCCCGTGTTGTGGGTGGTGTCGGTGGTGGTGTTTCTCATTTTGCGCTTGGCCCCAGGCGACCCTGCCGCCGTCATTGCCGGCAACAACGCCACCAGCGAAGACATCGCCAACATCCGCAGCCAGTTGGGTCTGGACCGCAATCTCGTCAGCCAATATGGCATTTGGCTGGGTAAGGTGGTGCAAGGCGATTTGGGTTACTCCTATTACTTGGGCAAGCCGGTGCTTGAACTCATCACCCAGCGAATGGAGCCCAGCCTGTCTTTGGCCTTGGGAACCGCCTTGCTCGCGGTGTGTGTGGCAGTGCCCTTGGGCACCTTGGCGGCATGGCGCATGGGTGGGTGGTTAGACCGATCGCTCTCAGCGTTTTCGGTGGCGGGTTTTTCGGTGCCTGTGTTCGTCATTGCCTATGGTTTGATTTATGTGTTTGCGATTCGCTTGCAGTGGTTGCCGGTGCAAGGCTACAAACCCTTGTTTGGCGCGCAAGCGGGCAGTGTGTGGGATTGGGTGCGCCAACTCATCTTGCCGTGGCTGACCTTGGGCACTATTTACATTGCACTGATTGCCCGCATGACCCGTGCCAGTGTGTCCGAAGCCTTGAGCGAAGACTACATACGCACGGCGCGGGCCAAAGGCATTGGCGAGATGGCGGTGTTGTTGCGCCACGCTTTGGCGAATGCGGCGGTGCCCATCGTCACCGTCATTGGCATTGGTGTGGCCTTGCTCATCGGCGGTGTGGTGGTGACGGAAACCGTCTACGCCATTCCTGGCTTGGGGTCGCTTACTGTGGACGCGGTGCTGAACCGCGACTTCCCTGTCATCCAAGGCTTGGTGCTGTTTTTTTCGTGCAGCTATGTGTTCATCAATTTGCTGGTGGACGTGAGCTATTTGTTTTTAGACCCCAGGATTCGCCACTGATGGCCGCCTCGCTGCAAAGTCGTTTATGGGACCACGGTTCGGTGCGCTTTGGCGTGGCGGTGTTGGCCTTCATGGTGACGGTCGCTTTGCTCGCGCCTTGGTTGGGCACGGTAGACCCCGCTGCGATGGACGCCAACCACATCAACAAAGCCGCGGGCATGGCAGGTGACTTTGCCTTGCCCGACGGCCAAGTGCTGGCCCAAACCTTTTGGTTGGGCACCGATAACTTTGGCCGCGATATTTACAGCCGGGTTTTGTATGGCAGCCGCATCTCGCTGGTGGTGGGCATTGCCACCGCCGTCTTGGCGCTGGGCTTGGGTGGTTTGTGCGGCATGTTGGCGGGCTATTTTCGTGGCGTCGATATGCTGCTGATGCGCTTCATGGATGGTTTGATGGCTATTCCTGCGGTGCTCTTGGCCATCGCTTTGGTGGCGGCTTTGGGCGCGAATGTGGCGACGGTGGTGATAGCGATTGCCATTCCCGAGGTGCCGCGTGTCACCCGTTTGGTGCGCGCCTTGGTGATGACTTTGCGCGAAGAGCCCTATGTGGAAGCTGCCCGCGCTTTGGCGACGCCCACGCCTGTGATTTTGTGGCGGCATATTCTTCCCAACGCCATGGCACCCCTGTTGGTGCAAGGCACCTTTGTGGCGGCGTCAGCGGTGCTCACCGAAGCCATTTTGAGTTTCTTGGGATTGGGCTTGCCCCCCGATGTGCCCACGTGGGGCAACATCATGGCCGAGGGGCGGGTGCAGTTCAGCCAGCAGCCGGGCAACGTCTTGTTTCCCGCCATGTTCTTGGTGCCCACGGTGTTGGCCATCAACTTGTTGGGTGACGGTTTGCGCGATGTGCTCGACCCCAAATTTGCCAAGCGGGTGGGTTGATGACGCAGCCTGTTTTGTCCATCGAAAGTTTGAGCGTGGCCCTTCCCAGCGGTGCGGACAGACCGATGGCTTTGCAAGACATCAGCTTGCAGTTATCCGCCGGTGAAACGCTATGTGTGGTCGGCGAATCAGGTTCGGGTAAGTCGGTATTGGCCACCACGGTCATGGGCTTGCTCGATGGTGAATTGAAAGTGTCGGGCGGCGCGGTGCAGTTGCAAGGTGAGTCTTTGCTTGACGCCAGTCAGGCACGATTGCGTGCATTGCGTGGGCGTGCCATGGGCATGGTGTTTCAAGAGCCCATGACCGCTCTTAACCCCGTGATGCGTTGCGGCGAGCAAATCGATGAACTGTTACGCACCCACACCGATTGGCCAGCCAGCCAGCGCCTCAGTGCGGTGTTGGACATGCTGGCGCAGGTGCGCTTGCCCGACCCCGAGCGCATGTGGCAGAGCTATCCGCACCAACTCAGCGGCGGGCAACGTCAGCGCATCGTCATCGCCATGGCCATGGTCATGAAGCCGGCCTTGTTGATTTGTGACGAACCCACCACGGCTCTAGACGTCACCACCCAAAAAGATATCTTGCAGCTTATTCAAACTTTGCAGCAAGAAACAGGAAGCGCGGTGCTGTTCATCACCCACGACATGGGTGTGGTGGCCGACATTGCCGATCAGGTGCTGGTGATGCACCGCGGTGTCGCGGTCGAACTTGGAAGCCGCGAGCAAGTGCTGCGTTCCCCGCAAGCGCCGTACACCCGCGAGTTGTTGGCGGCGGTGCCCAGCATGACGCCGCCCCCTGCTCGCCACATCGCTGACACGCCTCCTTTGTTGAGCGCCGTGGCAGTGGGCAAAAACTACAACACCACCCGCGCTTTGCACGATGCAAGCTTGGCCTTGCGCGCCGGCGAAACCGTGGGTGTGGTGGGTGAATCGGGGTCGGGCAAGTCCACATTTGCAAGATGTTTATTGCGTTTGGTCGACCCCAGCGATGGCGAGATTTTTTGGGGCGAGGACGAGATAGCCCGCTTGCCTGAAGCGCAGCTTCGTCCCTTGCGCCACCGTGTTCAAGTGGTATTTCAAGACCCCAACCGCTCGCTGAACCCGCGCATGACGGTGGGGGAGTCGCTGGTGGAAGGTGCGCGCAACTTTGGCATGACTGCCGCCCAGGCCAAAGCCTTGGCTGAACAACTCTTGCAGCAAGTACAGCTTCCAGTACAAGCCATGGCGCGTTACCCGCGCCAGTTCAGCGGCGGTCAGCGCCAGCGCATCGCCATTGCCCGTGCCTTGGCGTGTCGCCCGCAGGTCTTGGTGGCCGATGAAGCGGTCAGCGCTTTGGATGTGTCGGTACAAGCGCAGATCTTGCAACTCCTGCGCCAAGTGCAGCTGCAATTGGGTTTGGGCTTGTTGTTCATCACCCATGATTTGCGGGTGGCCGCCCAGTTGTGTGACAGCGTCATCGTCATGCACCAAGGGCAGATCGTCGAGCGCGGCGACACCGCTACGCTGTATGCACAGCCGCAGCACGCTTACACCCGCTCGCTGATGGCGAGTGCGCCTGGGGTGTCCGCATGACCAAGGTTTTTATCGCAGGCTTTCAGCACGAGACCAATACCTTTGCGCCCAGCTTGGCCGATTGGGCGGCGTTCAACCGAGGCGACGCGTTTCCTGCTTACATCCGTGGCCAGGCGATGCAAGCGCAGTTCACCGGCGTGAACATTCCGGTGGGTGGTTTTATAGACGCGGCCAAACGCCATGGCTGGCAGCTGTGGCCGTCGGTGTGGGCGGGTGCCAGCCCGTCTTCCTTTGTGACACGTGATGCGTTTGAGCGCATCGCCGGCGACATCCTGCAAGACTTGCAAGAGGCTTTGACGCAAGGCTTAGATGCGGTCTACCTCGATTTGCACGGCGCCGCGGTGGCCGAGCACGCCGATGATGCCGAGGGCGAGTTGCTCGCGCGTGTACGCGCCTTGGTCGGTGAACACATGCCCGTGGTAGCAAGCCTTGACTTACACGCCAACGTCACCCACCGCATGTTGGCGCTTGCCGATGCGTTGGTGGCCTACCGAACCTACCCGCACATCGACATGGCAGAAACGGGCGAGCGTGCCGCCGACTTGCTGCAAAGGCGCTTGCGTTTGGGCCGACGCGAGGCCGTGGTGGCACACCGCTTGCCGTATTTGATTTCGCTCAATGCGCAGTCGACTTGGTTGCAACCCGCCAAAGACATTTACGCGGCCATGGCTGACATCGATCGCGAACACACTTGCGTGCTGAGTTTTTGCATGGGCTTTCCCGCTGCCGATTTCGAGGAGTGCGGGCCGGTGTTGTGGGCTTATGGCGAAGAGCCCTTTCAGGCAAAAGCGGCGGCGGATGCTTTAAACACCATGGCCTCTTTCCCCGCGCAGTGGCGCATGGATTTTTTACCTGCTCGAGAAGTTGTCACGCAAGCCTTGGCTTTGGCGGCACAACACACACGCCCTGTGTTGATTGCCGATACCCAAGACAACCCCGGCGCGGGTGGCGACAGCAACACCACCGGCATGCTCCACGCCTTGCTGCAACAAGGGGCTGGCC
>CANNNH010000087.1 GCA_947505915.1 Comamonadaceae bacterium | reverse complement strand
TTTGCACCACTGCGCCATGGGCGGTCAACCAAGCGTGGGCGGCGTCGGGCATCAGGCTGCCCAAATCCACCTTGGGCAGCAACATATCGCTGCTGCCTTTGCCCGACCACAGCGCATCTTTCAGCACGGTGAGAAAAATTTGGCCACTGGCGTGTTCGGCTGGCAGGTTCAAAGCAGAAACGCAAAGGGGCTCTATCAGTTCTTGCATGACCTTTGGCGTCAGGCCTTGGCACAGTTGCGCCACCGTCACCCGCGCATCGCATACAAATCCTTGGGTTTGCCAGCGTGTTGCTACGCGCAGCAAGCTCAGTTTGTCTGACCAAGACCAACCAGTTGCCATGCAGACGCCCACTAAAAGGTTCAGTGGTGCGGGTAAAGAGGCTAGGGCAAGCCCCTGACCATCCCCGCGTTTTAAATGCAAGGGCAAGCGCAACAAAGTGGCTTCGGTAGCGACGCCCACTGTTTGTAAAAGCTGCAAGGTATCTCGGTAAGCACCGATCAAAATATGCTGGCCGTTGTCCAAGGACAGCCCTTCATGAACCACCCGTCTGGCACGACCGCCCAATTGCGGGGCGGCTTCAAGCAGGCGCACCGCAAAGCCTTTTTGGGTGGCGCGAACCGCAGCGGCCAAGCCGGCCCAGCCCCCACCGATGATGGTCACGCGGGTCAAAAACGCCCCAAGGCCTGCATTTTCCAAGCCAGCCAAAACTTGCGTAAAGGCGTGAGCGCCACACGTTGGCGCAGCACTGGAAAGCCTGCTGCTTGGATTTCCACCAGCAAGGTTCGGTAGATGCTCGCCATCATCAGGCCAGGTTTTTGGTTGCGCCAATCGGCTTGAGGTAAAGCTGCCAAAGCTTGTTCGTAAAGGCCCTGGGCGCGTTCGAATTGGAACGTCATCAAGGCTTGGAAAGCGGGGCTGTCGCGTCGTTCCAAAATATCTTTGGCGCTGACATTGAACTGCTGCAACTCGTTTACCGGCAGGTAGATGCGCCCACGCAAAGCGTCTTCACCCACATCGCGGATGATGTTGGTGAGTTGAAAAGCCAAACCCAATTGATGGGCATAGTGGGTGGTTTGGTCTTGGCTTTGCCCAAAAATGCGTGCAGCCACTTCGCCCACCACACCGGCCACCAAATGGCAGTAGCTTTGCAGACCGGCAAAGTCTAGATAGCGTGTTTGGCTCAAATCCATTTGGCAACCTGCAATCACTTCTTGCAGGTGTTGGGCGGTGATGCCAAAGTCAGCAGTCAATGGCATCAAGGCTTTCATCACCGGATGCTGGGCATTACCAGCAAAACTGCTTTGCACCTCCATTTGCCACCAATGCAGTTTTTGGGCTGCCACCGAGGGGTCGAGTACCTCGTCAACGACATCGTCAACCTCTCTGCAAAACGCATAAAAAGCGGTGATGGCAGCCCGCCTGTGCGGGGGGAGAAATAAAAAAGCGTAATAAAAACTGCTGCCTGAAGCGGCGGCTTTTTGTTGAACATAGTCTTGCGGCGTCATGGTGGCGATTGTGGCATCCGGCCCTGCAAGACAGCTTGCATGGGGTCTTTTTCACATCCCAGCGGCTCGCCAAGCCACACTCAGCCAGTCGAGGCCCTTGAGCACAGGGCGGTGCAGGAAGGCGTCCACATCTTCAAGCTTGTCCAGCACCCGTAACCCCCCTTGCACCACCAGACGCAGCTCCCAGCCCCCACGCCCTGGCAAGGTGTGTACCAGGGGGCTGCCTTGACGCATCAAGGCGCGGGCAAAAGTGGTTTCTTCCTGCAGTGTCGCGTTCTCGGGCAGGTAATGCCTGCCGCGTGGAATATCGACGCTCAAGTCTTGCCAAAAGTTGATGAGTTGCAAGGCCGAACAAATGGCGTCGCTTTGCGCTAATGAAGCGCTGTCGTTGACGCCATACAAATGCAGCAATAACCTGCCAATGGGGTTGGCCGATCGGCGAGAGTAGTCCAGCAGTTCCTCACGCGAGGCGTAGCGCCGCTGCGTCTGGGTGTAGTTCACATCTTGGGTAAATGCGTCGAGCAGGTCGAGCAAGGGTTGTAAGGGGATGGCGTGTTGGCGTATTTGCGCAGCCAATGGCGTGAAAACCTGCGGCCATTGGGTGCTGACATGGCCCGTGTTGGTGCAGGCCAGCAGGTCTGCTTGCATGGCTGACAAGCCTGCCAAGCGGCTGTGGGCATCGGCGTCTCCCTCGTCAGCGATATCGTCAGCTGTTCTGGCAAAGTGGTAAATAGCCACCACCGCTGGGCGCAAGTGCGCGGGGCACAGCCAAGAGGCGACAGGGAAGTTTTCGTAATGGTCTACAGCCGACATGATTTTTTAATTGTCGCTTGACACACCAAGGTTGTAGAATTAGGTTACTAACCGGTCAGTCATTAATATTTTCCAAAGAAAGCCTTGTCATGCCGCATTTATCCCGACTTTTTTTGCTTGCCACCTTGATGGGGCTGGCGGCTTGCTCCCCACCACCTGCCACCCAAGAACCGGTGCGTTCCGTCAAGGTCATCCAAGTGGGGGAAACCGCCTTGGGAAGCGCCACCGAGTACGCAGGCGAGGTCAAAGCGCGTATCGAGTCGCGCTTGGGCTTTCGCGTTGGCGGCAAATTGGTCGCAAGGCATGTGGAGTTGGGGCAACGTGTCAAGGCAGGTCAGTTGCTGGCAGAGATCGATGCCCAAGATTACCGCTTAACCGTGGATGCCGCCCGCGCACAAATCAATGCAGCCATCACCAACCGCGATTTGGCGGCTGCCGATTACAAGCGATACAAAGAGCTGCGTGACAAAGAGTTCATCAGCGGCGCCGAGTTAGAGCGACGCGAAACCACCCTCAAAGCTGCGCAAGCCCAAGTCGACCAAGCGCAGGCGCAGTTGTCTGCACAAACCAACCAAGTGAGCTACAGCAAGTTGGTGGCCGACAAAGCAGGTGTTGTCACTGGCATCGAAGCCGAAGCGGGGCAGGTGGTGAGTGCGGGCATGCCGGTGCTGCGTTTGGCACAAGACGGCCCACGGGATGTACTGTTTGCGGTCCCTGAAGACAAAGTGGCAAGCCTGCAGCGTGGCCAAAGCGTGCAAGTAAAGTTTTGGGGCAGTGAAGAACAGCACAAAGCTTCGGTGTACGAAATTGGCGCCAGCGCAGACCCCGTCACCCGCACTTTCAGCGTTCGTGTGGCTTTGACAGGACCGGTGACTGCGCCATTGGGCAGCACAGTCACGGTCAGCATGGAGTCCAGCCCAACCGCCAGCATTCAAAAAATCAAACTCCCCACCAGTGCCCTGAGGCAAGAGGGTGGCAAGACCATGGTGTGGGTGTTGGACATGGCCACCATGACGGTGAAATCCCAAGAAATTCAAGTCACCACCGCTGACGGTAATGAAGCGGTGGTCAACAGCGGCTTGCAAGCCGGTCAGCAAGTGGTGGTGGCGGGTGTGCATGTGCTCTCGCCGGGACAAAAAGTCACCCTGTTTCAGCCAGTTGGCACCAAACCATGAGCGGCCCGCACGAAGACAAAAAGGGATTTAACCTGTCCCTGTGGGCGCTCATGCACCCAGCCCTTACCCGCTACTTAATGGTGGTGCTGATGGTCTTGGGTGTGACTGCCTATTTCCAGTTAGGACAAGACGAAGACCCGCCGTTCACCTTTCGTGCCATGGTGATTCGCACCTATTGGCCAGGCGCTACCGCCCAGCAAGTGGCGGAACAAATCACCGACAAACTAGAGCGCACCCTTCAAGAGGCGCCATTTGCCGACAAGATTCGCAGCTACTCCAAACCGGGCGAGTCGCAAATCATTTTTCAGATCAAAGACTCCTCCAAAGCCGCTGATGTGGCCAACGTCTGGTACACGGTTCGCAAAAAAGTCAGCGACATGCGCCAGACCTTGCCGCAAGGTGTAGTCGGTCCATTTTTCAATGATGATTTTGGTGATGTGTATGGCGTGATTTATGCCATCGAAGCCCAAGGTTTTTCCATGGCTGAAATCCGTGACATCGCCGATGATGTCAGGCAGCAATTGCTGCGCGTGACCGATGTCTACAAAGTGGAGTTGTTTGGCACCCAAGACGAAAAAATCTACATTGAAATTCCGCAAAAGCGCTTGGCCCAACTCGGCTTGGACTTGAATGCGGTGCTGGCGCAACTCGGGCAGCAAAACGCGGTGGAAAGTGCCGGCACCATGCAAACCCCTTTGGACGTGGTGCAAATCCGTGTTCAAGGTCAGTTCCAAGCGATTGAACAACTTCAAGCCATGCCCATTCGCGGCGCTTCGGGGCAGCAAATCAAGTTGGGCGATATCGCCCAGATTCAGCGCGGCTATGTGGACCCAGCGTCCGTCAAGGTGCGCTTTCAAGGCAAGCAAGTCGTGGCTTTGGGTGTATCCATGGGCAAGGGTGGCGACATCATTGCCTTGGGCAAAGCCTTACGTGCGTCAACAGCAAAAATTCAATCCAACTTGCCCCATGGCGTGACATTGGTTCAGTTGCAAGACCAACCCAAGGCGGTCGAACGTTCTATCAGTGAATTCGTCAGTGTCTTGATCGAGGCTGTGCTGATTGTGTTGGCGGTCAGCTTTGTGTCTTTGGGTTGGCACAAGGGCGGTCGCTTTGGTTGGTACATCGATATGCGCCCCGGTTTGGTGGTGGGTATCACCATCCCCTTGGTGCTGGCCATGACATTTTTGGCCATGTATTACCTCGGCATTGGTTTGCACAAGATATCGCTGGGCTCGCTCATCATCGCTTTGGGCTTGCTGGTGGACGACGCCATCATTGCGGTGGAGATGATGGTGCGCAAAATGGAAGAGGGCTTTGACAAAGTTCGCGCCGCCACTTTTGCCTACGAGGTGACGGCCATGCCCATGCTGACCGGCACCCTCATCACAGCAGCGGGTTTCTTGCCGATTGGTTTGGCCAAATCGGTGACAGGTGAGTACACGTTTGCGATCTTTGCCGTCACCGTAATTGCTTTGCTGCTAAGTTGGTGGGTCTCGGTGTTTTTTGTGCCTTATTTGGGAACCCTCATCCTCAAGGTCAAACCGCATGTTGCGGGTGGTGCGCCGCAAGAAATGTTTGACTCAGCCTTCTACAACACCTTTCGTCGCACAGTGAACTGGTGCGTCAAGCACCGCTGGCTCACCATAGGCGCCACCATTTTGACGTTTGCGCTGGGCATATTCGGCATGGGTAAAGTTCAGCAGCAGTTCTTTCCCGATTCAAGCCGCCCCGAAATCATGATGGACATTTGGTTTCCAGAGGGCACCAGTGTCGCCGCCAATGAAGCGTTGAGTCTTCAAGTGGAAAAGCGCTTGTTGGCGACCGTTGGCGTGGAGTCGGTCAGTTTATGGGTGGGCTCTGGTGTGCCGCGTTTTTACCTGCCCTTGGACCAAGTCTTTCCGCAAAGCAATGTGTCGCAATTCATCATCCAACCCAAAGACTTGAAATTGCGTGAAAGCCTGCGCGTTGCCCTGCCCGCCATCATGGCCAAAGAATTTCCCGAGGTAAGGGCCCGCGTGAAGTTATTGCCCAATGGCCCGCCTGTGCCATTCCCCGTGCAGTTTCGTGTGGCCGGCCCCGACCCCCATACCCTGCGTTTACGGGCTGACGAGGTCAAGGCAGTGATGCGAACCAACGCCAATACCCGAGGCGTGAACGACAACTGGAACGAGTCCATCAAGGTCATCCGTTTGGCGGTCGATCAAGAAAAGGCCCGCGCATTGGGCGTGACCAGTCAGTCGATCGCGCAGGCCTCACGTGTTTTGCTCAGCGGCACCACGGTGGGTCAGTTCCGCGAAGGTGATCAATTGATCGACATCGTGTTGCGCCAACCGCAAACTGAGCGACAAGCCATCACTGATCTGGGTAACGCCTATGTGCCCACCGCCTCGGGTAAATCGGTGCCACTGTTGCAAGTCGCCAAACCGCAGTTCACTTGGGAGCCAGGGGTGATGTGGCGGGAGAACCGCGACTACGCCATCACCGTTCAGTCCGATATCGTGGAAGGCTTGCAAGGAGCCACTGTCACCGCGCAGTTGTTGCCCGAATTGAAAAATTTGGAGAAGCAATGGGCTGCTGACGGATTCGCTGATTACCGTATCCATGTGGCAGGGGCGGTCGAGGAAAGCTCCAAAGGCTCGGCCTCCATCGCTGCAGGCCTACCCTTGATGTTGTTTGTCACCTTTACCTTGCTGATGCTGCAGTTGCAAAGCTTTAGCCGCGCCTTGCTGGTGTTTCTCACAGGACCAATGGGCATTGCGGGTGTTGCCTTGGCTTTGCTGACGCTTGAACGACCCTTTGGTTTTGTTGCTTTGCTCGGGGTGATTGCCCTGATGGGCATGATTCAGCGCAACTCGGTCATTTTGATCGACCAAATCGAGCAAGACCGCGCCAATGGTGTGCCTGCATGGGATGC
>CANNNH010000086.1 GCA_947505915.1 Comamonadaceae bacterium | reverse complement strand
GCGCCGATGTCACGCCGGTGTCCATTGGCAACCCGCATGCGGTGCTGTGGGTCGACGATGTGGAAACTGCGCCGGTGCTCAACTGGGGCCCGGTGATTGAACACCACCCGGCCTTCCCCAAGCGGGTCAATGTGGGCTTTGCCCAGATCGTCTCGCGCCGCGAAATTCGCTTGCGTGTGTTTGAGCGCGGTGCGGGTGAAACCTTGGCCTGCGGTACAGGCGCTTGCGCGGCTGTCGTGGCGGGTCAGGCTTTGGGTTGGCTGGACGCCGATGTGGTGGTGCACGCCCGCGGTGGTACGCTCGAGATTTCTTGGTCCGGGGATGCTTCGTCGGTGCGCATGACCGGTGCGGCCACCACGGTTTTCCACGGTGAAATAGAACTGCCCGACATCACATGAAACCAGCCGCACTCAACCCCATCACCGAAGACGACATCGCCCAGTTTTTGGTGCACACGCCCGATTTTTTTGACCGCCATGCCGAGTTGTTGGCCACGGTTCGCTTGGGCAGCCCGCATGGCGGGCGCGCGGTCAGCTTGCAAGAGCGCCAGGCCGAGATGCTGCGCGAAAAAATCCGCGCGCTCGAGGCGCGCATGATGGAGATGATGCGCCATGGCAACGACAACGCGGTGTTAACCCAGCGGCTGCAACGCTGGTCGCAGGCCTTGTTTTTGGTGCCCCAGGCCAGCGATTTGCCGCGTGTCTTGGCCGAGCAAATTGAGCATCAGTTCATGGTGCCCCAGGTGGCCCTGCGTTTGTGGGGTGTCGCTCAGGCCCACCAGGGTCAGCCTTTTGCCCAGGGCGTGAGCGAAGACGTCAAGTTGTTTGCCGAATCCCTCGGCCAGCCTTATTGCGGCATCAACAATGGGTTTGAAGCCGCTCAGTGGTTGGCCAACCCAGGCGCGGCGCAGTCCTTGGCCCTGGTGACGCTGCGCGAACCCCAAACGGGCGACGCATCGGCCAAAGCCATGGGCTTGTTGGTGTTGGCCTCGCCCGACAGCCAGCGCTATCACGCGGGCATGGGCACCGAGTTTTTGGACAGTTTGAGCGCCTTGGCCAGCGCGGCCTTGCAGCGCTTGCGCTGAACCCGCGCGCCGTGTGGTGTGTGCCCCTGGCATGACATGAGCTTGGACATCACCACCCACCCACCCCCTGAACCGACCGCCGTGGCCCGCGATGCACGCGTGCAGCGCTACCTCGACCATGTGCAGTTTGAAAAGCGCTTGGCCCAGCGTACTTTGATTTTGTATGGGCTGGATTTGACCCGCCTGGAGGCCTTGGCCCGCGCTGTGCCGGTCGATGTGGCCCAGGTGCACAGCGCCCATGTGCGGCGCTGGGTGGCGCAGATGCATGCCCAAGGCCGCAGCGCTCGGGGCATTGCCCTCATCTTGTCGGGCTGGCGCGGCTTTTATGCGTGGTTGGCGCGCGAAGGCTTGGTGGCCACCAACCCGGTGCAAGGCGTGCGGCCCCCCAAGGGTGCCAAGCCCTTGCCCAAGGCCTTGAATGTGGATCAGGCGGTTCAATTGGCCGACTATGTGGTGCGCGAAGACGACCCGTATCTCGAGGCACGGGATGCGGCCATGGTCGAGCTGCTGTATGGCAGTGGCTTGCGCGTGGCCGAGTTGGTGGGGTTGGACGTGCAAGACAGTCGCCTAGCCCAGGGTTGGCTGGACATGGCCGCAGGTCTGGCCCATGTGCTGGGCAAAGGCAGCAAACGGCGCAGCGTGCCCGTGGGGCCTGTGGCTTTGCAAGCGGTGTGGCGTTGGTTGGCGCTGCGCCCGGCCCATGTGCGCGACCCCGAGCAAATCGCCTTGTTTGTGGGGCGACACGGCACCCGACTGAGCGCCGATGCGGTGCGCCAGCGCTTGAAGCGCCGCGCCGCTTTGGCCGGTGTGGCCACACCCGTGCACCCGCACATGCTGCGCCACTCGTTTGCCAGCCATTTGCTGCAGTCCAGTGGCGACATGCGGGCGGTGCAAGAGTTGCTGGGCCATGCCAGCATCAGCACCACACAGGTGTACACGCGCTTGGACTTCAGCCATTTGGCACAGGTCTATGACGCCGCCCATCCCCGGGCGCACAAAAAATGAAACGGTCAGTCCCATGAAAACCTTGCGCCTGCGAGAGGGCAAAGAACGCGCCGCCTTGCGCCGCCACCCCTGGATATACGACAACGCCATCGCCAAGGGCGGTGGCGACAGCGGCGAGACGGTGCGGGTGGAGTCGGCCACGGGGCAGTTTTTGGGTTGGGCCGCGTTCAGCCCCAGCTCCAAAATCCGTGCCCGCATTTGGAGCTTTGACGAAGCCGAGCGCGTGGATGACGCTTTCTTTGCCCGCCGTTTGCACACGGCCATCGCCGCGCGGGCGCGCATGGACATCGACAGCGACGGTGTGCGCTTGGTGCACGGCGAGGCCGATGGCTTGCCCGGCCTGATCGTGGACCGCTATGGCGAAACCTTGGTGGCGCAATTTCTCTCCAGCGGCAGCGAGCGCTGGAAGTCCGCGATTGCCGACGCCTTGTGCAGCGCCACGGGCGTGGGCCGCTTGTTTGAGCGCTCTGACTCCGGCGTGCGCGCTTTGGAGGGCTTGCAGCCGCACAGCGGTTGGTTGCGCCAACCGGCCGGCGACGCGGGCCACACCGACATTGGCTTGCGCGAACACGACTGGCAACTCAGCTTGGATGTGGCCGAAGGCCACAAAACTGGCTTTTACCTGGATCAGCGCGACAGCCGGCACAAGTTTGCCCAGTACGCGCAGCGCTTGGGTTTTGCGCAGGTGCTCAATTGCTATTGCTACACAGGGGGCTTCAGTGTGGCGGCCCTCAGCGGCATGCGCGCGGCAGGGGTGTTTGGCGCGGGGGCGATGGTCACCTCGATTGACTCTTCCGGTCCGGCCATTGCCCGCGCCCAGCGACATGTGCAACTCAATGGCTTTGACGCCGACAGTGCGGTGTTCATGGATGCCGATGTCAATGCCAGCTTACGCCTGTTCATCCAAGAAGGGCGCCAGTTTGATGCCATCATCTTGGACCCACCCAAGTTCGCCCCCACCGCCGCGCACGCCGAGCGGGCGGCGCGTGCTTACAAAGACATCAACCGCTTGGCCTTCAAATTGTTGGTACCCGGTGGTGCCTTGTTCACCTACAGTTGCTCGGGCGGCATCAATGCCGACTTGTTCCAC
The DNA here is from genome assembly GCA_947505915.1 of Comamonadaceae bacterium. Next base: position 3,322 of record CANNNH010000086.1, on the reverse strand, counting down.
AAAATCGTGGCCTCTGCTGGCACCGATGCCGGGGTGGACGGCTTCATCAGCGAGCGTTTGTTTGCCGCGCCCGACCACCCCATGACAGTGACCTTCCCAGAGGGCGAGTACCTCAAGGGTTTGGTGGTTATCAAAAAGTAAGGCCTGGGCCCGCCGCTTGGCTGGCCGATAAGCCCCGGGTTGGTTGGCCAGTTGCGGTTTAGGGCGGTCTTAAATGATCGCTACACTGCCCCCCTTTGTGCATTCATCCCCAGAAAGCAAGCCATGTTGATCCCCACCACTGTCCTGACCGGTTTTTTGGGCTCTGGCAAAACCACCCTGCTCAAGCGGGTGTTGTCCGAGGCCCACGGCATGAAAATCGCCGTGATTGAAAACGAATTTGGCGAAGAAAACATCGACAACGAGATCTTGGTGGCCGACACCAACGAGCAGATCATTCAAATGAGCAATGGCTGTGTGTGTTGCACCATCCGTGAAGACCTGCGCACCACCTTGCGTGACCTGGCCGAGCGCCGGCGCAAGGGTGAGCTTGACTTTGAGCGCTTGGTGATCGAAACCACCGGCCTGGCCGACCCCGGCCCGGTGGCCCAAACCTTCTTCATGGACGATGAAGTGGCCGAGTCCTATTTGCTCGACTCCATTCTGACTTTGGTGGACGCCAAGCACGCCCCACTGCAACTCAACGACCGCCAAGAGGCGCGCCGCCAAGTTGGCTTTGCCGATCAAATTTTCATCAGCAAAAGCGATTTGGTGGATGCCGATGCCTTGGACGCTTTGCAACACCGCTTGAAGCACATGAACCCGCGCGCACCGCAAAAAGCCGTGCATTTTGGCGAGGTGTCGATCAAAGAAGTGTTTGACTTGCATGGTTTTAACCTCAACGCCAAGCTCGACATTGACCCCGATTTTTTGCAAGACAACAGCCACGCCCACCATGACCACGACCATGGCGAGCACTGCGACCACCCCTCGCACCAGCACGGCCACGACCACGAAGGCGGGCATCACCATCACCACGACGACGATGTGAAAAGCTTTGTCTTCAAGTCCAACCGCGCTTTTGACCCGGCCAAGTTGGAGGACTTTTTGGGCGCCATCGTCAACATCTACGGCCCGCGCATGTTGCGCTACAAAGGCGTTCTGTTCATGAAGGGCACCGAGCGCAAAGTCATCTTCCAAGGCGTGCACCAATTGATGGGCAGCGACCTCGGCCCAGCCTGGGCAGGAGACGAGGTGCGCAACAGCAAAATGGTCTTCATTGGCTTGGATTTGCCCAAAGATATTTTTTTCCAGGGCTTGGACAAATGCCTGGTCTAAAGGGCCTCCCAAGCTGTCGCTACAATCGCCCGCGCCCAACGCTGGGCAAAAGGCGAAGCTTCGGGGGCAACCCGGGGTGAACAAGTGGCCCAAAACGGAGCCCCATGCCCATCCAGCTCGTAGTACAGCCGCCCATCGGCGGGGGCTAAAACCTTAGGAGACCCTGCATGTCCACTGCCAAAACCAAAAAAGGTGCCGCTGTGACCAAAGCCAAGCCCGTGGCCAAAAAGGCCGGCAAAGCTGCGACCCCTGCCAAGCCGGTCAAGGCGGTGGCCAAGAAGGCGCCACCCCGTCCGGCCGTGAAAGCCAAGCCCCCGGTCAAGTCAGCAGCCAAGCCAGCTGCCAAGTCAGCGGTCAAGACCGCCACCAAAACCCCAGCCAAGCCAGCCGCCAAAAAGCCCAGCCCGGCACCGGTCAAAAAAACCACAGCGGCAAAATCTGCCGCCGCCAAGCCCACTGCTGCGGTGAAAAAACCATCCCCGCAAAAAGCGGGCACCCAACCCGCGAGCAAGCCCCTCGCCAAAAAACCCGCGCCAGCGGCCAAAACCACCCCCTCCAAAGCCAAGGGCAAGCCGGTGCCTGTCCAGGCCAAGCCAGCGCCCAAAGTGGCGGCCAAACCCGCGTCCAAGGCCGCCCCATCGATTGTGAAAAACAGCCCCCCCCACACGGCCAAAGCCCCTGCTGCCAAAGCGGCTCCAGGCAAGGCGCCTGCGCCTGCCAGCAAAGCGGCTCCGGCCCGCCCCGCCCCTGCGCCAGCACCGGTCAAAGCCTTGCCGGCCGTGGGCAAGCAGTCGCCACGCGCGGCCAAGGCTGCATCCATGGTGCCGCCCCCGCCCGCAGCGGTGGTGCCCTCAAAAGCGGCCAAGTCCAGTTATTCGCCCATCATCACCCCCACCCACATCCCTGCCGCACCCGTGAACACACACAAAGACCCCAAGTTGGCCAACCATTGGAAGACCCAGCCCCTGGAAAGCTTGACCGATGCCGACCTCATGGCCATGCCCGACGACGAGTACATGAACAGCGTTCAACTGGCCTTCTTTCGCCGCAAGTTGGTTCAGCTCAAGCAAGACATCCTCAACAACGCCGGTGAAACCACCGAACATTTGCGCGAAGACACCACCGTGGTGCCGGATCCGGCCGATCGCGCCACCATCGAAGAAGAGCATGCGCTGGAGTTGCGCACCCGCGACCGTGAGCGCAAATTGCTCAAGAAAATCGAGCAGTCCATCGGGCGCATCGACAGCGATGATTACGGCTATTGCGACGAAACCGGCGAGCCCATTGGCGTGGGCCGCTTGTTGGCGCGCCCCACCGCGACTTTGTCGCTGGAAGCCCAACAGCGGCGCGAACTCAAGCAAAAAATGTTTGGGGATTGAGCTGCCAGGCCGCACCCCCTGCGGCGTCCACACCACAACAGGCCTGCGGGCCTGTTTTTTTGCGCCCAAAAAATCTTCACAATCAACATTTGGAGTTGTTGCTAAGTTGCTAATTTATAACAACTTTTTATCTTTCGCGATCGCTGCAAAATGCGCCCTAAGTCATTGATTTCATTGAAAAAAAGACAAATGTGTTGGAGATCCGGCTGAATCCTGCTACAGTGCAAATAAGTGCAATAAAGTGGTGAAAAATGCATTTGCATTCCCATTTTTGCCTGTTTTCAAGGATGTCTTGCTGTGTTTCAAGGTGCTTCATCGCTGAGTCTGGATGCCAAGGGCCGCTTGTCGGTGCCCACGCGCCACCGCGAGGTGCTCGCTGCCATGGCGCAAGGTCAGCTCACCTTGACGCGTCACCCCCATGGTTGCTTGATGATGTTCCCGCGCCCGGAGTGGGAGCGCTTTCGCGAACGTTTAGCGGCCTTGCCCATGAGCGCGCAATGGTGGAAGCGCCACTTCCTGGGAAACGCCATGGATGTGGAGATGGACAGCACCGGCCGCGTGCTGGTCTCGCCTGAGTTGCGCGAGGCTGCTGGCATTCAGCGCGACACCTTGTTGCTGGGCATGGG
>CANNNH010000085.1 GCA_947505915.1 Comamonadaceae bacterium | reverse complement strand
TGCCGCGCACGCCAGCGTTGGTGCAAGGACCGCAGGGCATGGTCGTAGGCCGGGGTGACTTCTTCGGCATTTTCGGCGGTGACCGCCATGTCTTGCAGCAGGCCATTGTGCAAACCATACACCCAGCCGTGCACAACCACGGTTTGGTCGCGCTGCCAGGCGTCGGAGACCACGGTGGTGCGGCACACGTTGCGCGCTTGCTCCAGCACATTGAGTTCCACCAGCGCATCCACGCGCAGGCTTTCGTCTAGCCCCATCAAAAACCCGGCTTGGGCGTCGCGCACATCTTGGACGTGGCGCAACCAGTTGTCGACCAAGCCGGCGCGTTGGTTGTTCAGGGCGGCCCGAATGCCGCCACAGTTGCTGTGGCCCACCACAATGATGTGTTGAACCTCGAGCACATCGACCGCGTATTGGATGACGCTCAAGGCGTTGAGGTCAGAGTGCACCAAGAGATTGGCGACATTGCGGTGTACAAACAACTCACCCGGGAGCAGATCAACGAGTTCGTTGGCGGGCACGCGGCTGTCGGCACAGCCCAACCACATGTATCTGGGTTTTTGTTGTGCCAGCAATCCGGTGAAGAAGCCAGGGCTGTGCAACTCTGTATCAGCAGCCCACTGACGGTTGCGGTCAAATAATTCGGCAAGGGTTTTGCTCATGGTGCGGTCTGGGGTGCGTTGGGTTCGGTTATTTGTGGAGACTGACGCAGGGCAAGGGCCCTTGGGTCGTTTGACCTCAATAGGTTTTGGGCACTGGGGCCAAGGTTTGCTGCATCAAGGCGCAGTCGCGCTCCAGACCGTCCGGGGCCTTGTGGCTGACTTCGGCGGTGGTGACGATGATGCGCTTGCCTGCGCGCACCACCTTGCCAATGGCGTGTAAGTGGCCGCCTTGGAAGGAGGCCAAAAAATTGATTTTGTATTCCACGGTGGTGACTTCGCTGTCGGGCGGGGCCACGGTGAGTCCGGCATAGCCGGCGGCCACATCGGCCAAGGCACCCATGGCACCGCCGTGGTAGCCGCCTTGTTGCTGGGTGACTGCGTCTGAGTAGGGCAAGCGCAGTTCGACCACGCCCACTTGCACGCGCACCAATTCGACGCCCATGAAGCGCAGCATGCCTTGGCGATCAAAGCTTTGTTTCACACGGTCGTGGGCGATTTGGTCGGCGGTCATGGTTTGGCCTTTTTGCGGTGTTTCAAAAGCAAGGTGCGGGCTTCTTTTTCGTGGGCTTTGACTTCGTCGAGGTTGATCTCGATTTCGGCCAATTGCGCCTCCAACTGGTTGCGGTGTACGGCCAGGATAAGCAAGAACTTTTCCAACTGCGGCACGGTGTCGCGTGGGCTGTCGTACATGTCGATGAGGTCGCGCGCTTCGGTCAAGGACAAGCCCAAACGTTTGGCCCGCAAGGTCAGGCGCAAACGGGTGCGGTCGCGGGTGGTGTAAGTGCGGTTGCGGCCGCCTGGCCCCGTGCGCGTGGGTTGCAGCAAGCCCAAGTCTTCGTAAAAACGCATGGCACGTGTGGTGAGATCAAACTCTTTGGCCAAATCGCTGATGCTGTAGGTGGATGCCATGTGCGCTGGTGTTGGGCTTGGCCCTTGTGTGACAGGGCAAGGTCGCCGGGGATGAAACCGCCGCCTACAATACCCATGACGTTTACGTAAACGTCAATTATCCATGAATTCACCATGACGCCTCTCGAAAACCGACTTCACTACCCCCTAGGCGATCAGTTACCTGCCCCGGGCGACACCTTGGAGGTGGCGCCCCGCGTGTTTTGGTTGCGCATGGGCCTGCCCTTTGCCTTAGACCACATCAATTTGTGGCTGTTGCGCGATGTGCGCGATGGGGTGGTGGGCTGGACCGCTGTGGATTGCGGCATCGACAACCCGATGACGCGCCAACATTGGCAGGCGGTGTTGGACCAGCACTTGCAAGGCGCGCCGCTTTGGCGGGTGATCGTGACGCACATGCACCCCGACCACTTGGGCCTGGGCCACTGGTTGTGTGAGCGCTGGCAAGCGCAGTTGTGGATCAGCTTCACCGACTATCAAGCGGCAGTGTTGGCCACCATGCACCGCGACAGTTTCGGCGGCGATGCGGCTGCGGTGGTGTGTCAGCGGCATGGCTTGCATGACGAAGCCTCACTGGAGCAGGTGCGCGGGCGCTCCACGTATTACGCGGGCATGGTGCCCAAAATTCCGGCGCAATTTCACCGCTTGCAAGATGGACAAGCGGTGGTGATCAATGGCCAAGCTTGGCAATGCATCAGTGGCTTTGGCCATGCCCCCGAGCACATCGCCTTGTACCAGGCCGATGCGGGCGTGTTGATCAGTGGCGACATGGTGTTGCCCCGCATTTCAACCAACGTGAGTGTGTATGACGCCGAGCCCGAGGCCGATAACCTGCGCTTGTTTTTGGAGTCGATTGACAAGTTCCAGCCACTGCCCGCCGGCACGTTGACCCTGCCCTCGCATGGCAAGCCTTTTGTGGGCTTGCACGAGCGCATTGCGCAATTGCATGCCCACCACCGAGACCGACTCGATGAGGTGATGCAAGCCTGCGCTGAAAAGGCCTGCTGCGCACACGATGTGCTGCCCGTGCTGTTCAAGCGCCCCTTGGATTTGCACCAAACCACGTTTGCCATGGGCGAGGCGGTGGCCCATTTGCACTGCTTGTGGCATGCCGGTCAATTGCACCGCAGCCAAGACGACCAAGGTGTTTGGCGCTTTACCAGCGTGGCAAAGAGTCGTCTTTGAGCAGTTGGCGGCGCTGGGCGTAGTCGGGCACCACGGTGCCCACGGTCTCCCAAAATTGCGGGCCGTGGTTCATGACCCGCAGGTGGCTGAGTTCGTGCGCCACCACGTAGTCGATCACATCCATTTTGAAGTGCACCAAACGCCAGTTGAGTCGGATGGAACCGTCGGCACTGGCCGTTCCCCAACGGGTGCTGGCGCTGCTCAGTGAGAGTTTTTGCCACTGCACTTGCAAGCGCGGCGCAAAGTGATTGAGTCGCTCGGTGAAGATGCGTTTGGCCTGTCGCATCAACCAGGCCTGCACGGCATCGCGGATTTGCGCAGGGTCGGCATGGTGCGGCAAGCCCAGGCACAAGCGGTGCGAAATGTCTGAAGGGTCGCTGGGGTCACGCGGCAGCAAACTGGCACCGGCCTCTTGGAATTGATGCCCGGGGTCCAGCACCAACACCGTGGGTTCGCCCAAAAAAGGCAGGCTGCTGCCCTCGCGCCAGACCATGGTTTGTTGGGCCATGCGCTGGCTGCGCTCGCGCATTTCATCGAGCTTGCGCACAATCCAGTCGCCCTTTTCTTGCAGCGCTGATTCGACCTCAGCCAACACCACCCAGCGCGGTGCGCTGACCACCAAACCATCGGGCCCCACCACCATGCCAATGGTGCGGCGTTTGGCGCGTTTGAAGTGATAGGCCACACGGGTGTGGCGCAACAAGATGCTGCGGTTGGCTTGGGGGTGGGCAAATTGGGCCGGCGCCATGGCGTCGCTGAGGGCGATGGTGGGCCGGAGGTCGGGCGCCTGCACCGGCGGGGGTGCCGGTGGGTCGAACAAGTCGAGCGCCATTTGCACCAAGGTTTTCATGGGCTGCGCTCAGAGATAGGCGTCGGGGTCGAGGCGGCGCATTTCCGACTCGATCCAGGCTTGCACCTGGGCCATCATTTCTTCGGGCTCTCGGCCCTCTGAAGGGATCGGTGCGCCAATGGAGACATCCACCCAGCCCGCCGTTTTGATAAAGGCTTTGCGCGGCCAACACTTGGCCGAGGTGACGGCAATGGGGATGACGGGTGCGCCAGTTTCGATGGCCAAGCGGGTACCCCCGGATTTGTATTGGCCTTGTTCGCCACGGGGAATGCGCGTGCCCTCTGGAAACATGATGACCCAAATACCCCGGGCCAATAGTTCACGGCCTTGCGCCACCACTTTGTTGAAGGCCTGGGCGCGTTGGCTGCGGTCGATGTGGATCATGTCCAAACGCGACATGGCCCAACCAAAAAAAGGCAGGCGCAGCAGTTCTTTTTTGAACACATAGGCCAAGGGGTGGGGCATGATGGCCGGGAACAGGAAGGTCTCATAGGTTGACTGGTGTTTGACCAACAGAATGGCCGGGCTGGTTAGGCCCACCGGTAAATTTTCTTCACCTTGGATGCGGTAGCGGATGCCCAAGATCCACTGGGCAGACACAATGCACTGGCGCAGCCAAGCTGCCGCAATCCAATACAGGCGGTCGCCACGCACCCCCATGGCCGCCAAGCCCATGATGCGAAATGCATAGGGCACGACGGTGATCAACATCCACAGAGCATGCAACAAAGAGCGGAGGAAGGCCATGGTCTCAGTGGGCTGCGCGGGGTTCGGGCTTCTCGTCCAACAGCCAATCGACAAAACCAGCCAAGTCAGCATGGGTCTGGGTGTGGCTGGGAAAGGTGGTCGGCAAGGGCTGGCCTTGGAATGCAGCTCCTTTGCCGGTGTGCACCAGGTGCGGCGTACAGCCCACGGCCACGCCGGCTAGCAGGTCGCGCAAGCTGTCGCCAACCACATGGGTACCTTTTAAATCCATGCCCAGGCGCTCGCCAATTTGTTCAAACAAACCGGGCAAAGGTTTGCGGCATTGGCATTTGTCTTCAGGGCCGTGCGGGCAGAAAAACACCGCATCGATCCGACCACCCACTGCGCTTAAGTGTTTGTTCATCTTGGCGTGCATGGCATTGAGGGTGGCCATGTCAAACAAACCGCGCCCCAAACCAGATTGGTTGCTGGCCACCACCACTTGCCAGCCCGCATGGTTGAGGCGTGCGATGGCCTCCAACGCGCCAGGCAGGGGTATCCACTCTTCGGGTGACTTGATGAAGTCGTCGCTGTCTTGGTTGATGGTGCCATCGCGGTCCAAGATGACGAGTTTGTTATTCATGGTCTGAGTGGTTTTGGGGTGTCAAACGGCCAAGCGTGACAAGTCGGCCACGCGGTTCATGGCCACATGCAGCATTTTGAGCAAGCCCAGGCGGTTCAAGCGCAAGTCCATTTCATCGGCGTTGACCATCACGCCATCAAAGAATGCATCCACTGGCACGCGCAAAGCGGCCAAAGTTTGCAGGCTGGCGGTGTAGTCGCCAGACTTGAATTGCGCTTCGGATGTGGGCAGCAGTTTCTGCATGGCGGCGTAGAGGTTTTTCTCAGCATCTTCTTGCAGCAGCGCGGTGTTGACATGGGCATCCACCTCGCCTGCTTTTTTAAGGATGTTGCCGATGCGTTTGTTGGCTGCAGCCAATGCGGGGCTTTCGGGCAAGGCGGCGAAGGCGCGGACGGCTTGCAAACGTATTTTCAAATCGCTCCAAGTGGTCATGCCTTGGGCATGCAAAGCGGCTTCAACTTCGGGGGCCGAGTATCCCCAATCTTTCAGATAACTGCGAAGTCTGTCTTTAAAGAACTCTTCCAAGACAAGCCAATCGTTTTTCAACAGGCCCTGAGGAAACGCGCGCTCTGTCATCTCGTTCAACTCATGAAACTGCAACGCCAGGTCTTTCTCAATCAACAGGCGAATCACGCCCAAGGCGTGACGGCGAAGCGCAAACGGATCTTTATCACCCGTGGGCACGTTACCGATGCCAAACATACCGACCAGGGTTTCCAACTTATCCGCCAGCGCCACGGCCACGCCCACCGCATTGCTGGGCAGTTCATCACCCGCAAATCGCGGACGGTAGTGGTCGCCAATGGCATGGGCCACGGCGTCGTTCAATCCGTCGTTTTGGGCGTAGTAGGTGCCCATGATGCCTTGCAGCTCGGGAAACTCGCCCACCATGTCGGTGAGCAAATCGGTCTTGGCCAAGCGCGCAGCCAGCCCGGCCTGCGCGGCCAGGTCTGCGCCGCCCATTTGCTGACCGATCGCCTTGGCAATCGCACACACCCGCGCCATGCGCTCGCCTTGCGTGCCCAGCTTGTTGTGATAGACCACTTTGGACAAGCCTTCGACGCGCGACTCCAGCGTTTTTTTGCGGTCCTGATCGAAGAAGAATTTGGCATCGGCCAAGCGCGGGCGCACCACCCGCTCATTGCCTTGAATCACAGCCGATGCATCGTTCGGGGTGATGTTGCTGACGACCAAAAACCGATGTGTCAGCTTGCCCTCTGCGTCGAGCAGCGGGAAGTATTTTTGGTTGGCCTTCATCGTCAAAATCAGGCATTCTTGCGGCACGTCGAGGAATTGTTTTTCAAATTCGCAGATCAACACGTTGGGTCGCTCGACCAAGGCAGTGACTTCGTCAAGCAAGGCATCGTCCTCGATAGGTCTCACACCGCCACCCACTTTGGCCGCAGCCGCTTGCAGCTGACGCTCGATGTTTGCTCGCCGATCGGCAAAGCTGGCGATCACGGCACCATCGTTCTTGAGCACCTCGGCGTAGTCATCGGCATGCTTCACGACCAGCGGTGAAATCTTGGCTTCAAACCGGTGGCCTTGCGTGCTGTTGCCGGCCGTCAGACCCAGGACCTTGAC
>CANNNH010000084.1 GCA_947505915.1 Comamonadaceae bacterium | reverse complement strand
TGGCCTTGTCGGCTTCTGTGGTGAATGAATCGGCAAAAAATTCGTCTTCAGGCAATCCGCCCAGCGCCGTGTAGTCGGCCTTGGCCGAGTCAATCACGATAGGCGCACCGCAAGCATAAACCTGGTGGCCCGACAGGTCGGCAAAGTCTTGCAGCACCGCCTTGTGCACAAAGCCGGTACGGCCTTGCCACTGGTCTTCAGGCAGCGCGTCAGAAACCACCGGCACAAAGCGCAGCTGCGGCATCTCGGCCAGGCGGGCCTGCACCCAGTCTTGCATGTAAAGGTCAGCCGGGCGGCGGCCGCCCCAGTACAGCACGGCAGGGCGCTTGATGCCCTTGAACTGCATGTGCTCGATGAGCGCCTTGATGGGCGCAAAGCCTGTGCCCGAGGCCAGCAAAATCATGGGCTTGGTGCTGTCTTCGCGCAAAAAGAAACTGCCATACGGCCCTTCAATGCGCAAAATGTCTTTTTCCTTCATGGTGGCAAACACCTGGTCGGTGAACTTGCCGCCCGGCATGTGGCGGATGTGCAAATCCAGGCCCGGTGTCTCGGTTTGGGTGTGCGGCGCGTTGGCCATGGAGTAACTGCGGCGGTCGCCGTCACGCAGCAAAAACTCCACATACTGACCGGCGTGGTACTTGAAAACTTCGCTGGCCGGCAACTGCAGGCGCAGCGCCATGACGTCGTGCGACAAGCGCTGCAAGCCGGCCACACGCACCGGCATTTTTTTAATCTGAAAAGCGTTTTCTTCCGTTACCTGACGCGACTCCAGCACCAGGTCGGTTTGCGGCACGGCGCAGCAGGTCAGCACAAAACCGGCGGCCTCTTCTTGGTCCGACAAGGCCTTGGCCTGGTGCGGGCCGTGGGTCACGCTGCCTTCGAGCTTTTTGCATTTGCACGAACCGCAGGCGCCGTCTTTGCAACCATAGGGCATACCGACACCCTGGCGGATGGCCGCGGCCAGCACGGCCTCGTCCGGGTTAACGCTGAAACTGCGGCCGCTGGGCTGCACGGAGACTTGAAAACTCATCTTGTTATCCTTGGGGTACTTGGCCGCGGGTCAAACCGCTAATTTTGCCCTCAAACGCATGCCCACTTTTCTAGGCGCTTTGCCGTCGCGCTTTCGTCGTCCCCGCCTGCTCATTGTGGGATGCGGCGATGTCGGCCAGCGCGTGGCTGCGCAGCTGCCCCGCAGCGTGCGTTTACTGGCATTAACTTCGTCGCCGGAGCGTCTGGCCAGCCTGCGCGCCCAGGGCCTTACCCCCCTGCTGGGCAACCTGGACCGGCCCGCCACACTGCGCCGCCTGTCGGGGCTGGCCACGCAGGTGCTGCACCTGGCGCCGCCGCCCAATGAAAACCTGATCGACTGGCGCCGTGACCCGCGCACCCTGGCCTTGTTGCGCGCGCTGCGTTTGCGCAGCTTGCCGCAGTCCGTGGTCTACGGCTCCACCAGCGGTGTTTATGGCGACTGCGGCGGCGAGTGGGTTAACGAAGCGCGCGCCGTCAACCCGGGCACACCCCGCGGCCAGCGCCGCGTAGACGCCGAGCAGCAGCTGCGGTTTTTCGGGCGCGCCACCGGCACCCGGGTGCATGCGCTGCGCATTCCCGGCATTTACGCGCCCGACCGCGAAGGCGGCACGCCGCGCCAGCGCCTGCTCAAGGGCACGGCCGTGCTGCAAGCGCAAGACGACGTTTACACCAACCATATTCACGCCGACGACCTGGCGCGCGCCTGCATCGCTGCCCTGTGGCGCGGCAAGCCGCAGCGCAACACCAACGTCAGCGACGACACCGAACTCAAAATGGGTGACTACTTTGACCTGGCCGCCGATCTGTATGGCCTGCCCAAGCCGCCGCGCCTGTCACGCAGCCTGGCCCAGCAGCAATTGCCGCTGATGCTGCTGAGTTTCATGGGCGAATCCAGACGGCTGGACAACCGCCGCCTCAAGCAAGAGCTGGGCTTGCGCTTGCGCTACCCGACGGTGCGCGAAGGCCTGGCCGGCTCTTAAATGCCCGAAGGGCGCTTGAGCGTGAGCAAGCGGTCTTCCGGCGTGACCTGCAACACCTTGATTTCGGCGCCTTGCAGCACGGTCAGCCGGACCAGGGCGTCCGGTGCGCTGCGCGCCCACAGTTGCTTGTAAAACAGCGCCAGGCTGTTGACCATCACGTCATCCACCGCCAGCACCACATCGCCGGCGCGCAGGCCGGCCATTTGGGCAGGGCTTTCTTCGTTCACACGCAGAATCTGCACCCGTCCGCCCTGGTCGGTGGAGGTCAGGCCCAGCCAGGGCCGCCGGCTTTGCGCGCTGGTGCCCGACTTGCGCAGCTCGGCCAAAATGGGTTGCAAAAGATCGACTGGCACAAACATATTGCCGGGTACGCGGCGGTTTTCGCCCAGCGCATCACCCACCAGCAAAGAGCCTATGCCCAGCAACTCGCCTTGCTGGTTGAACAAGGGCGCGCCGCTGTGGTTGCCGCTGCCGGCCGACACGGGCGGGCTGGTGAAAATGGCGTTGTCTAAGTGGTATTCCCAGTTGCCTGAAAAAGCCCGCTGGCTGACCAGCTGCGTCATGCTCACGTCACTGTCTTCGCCCCGGGTGTTGGCGCCGGTGGCGGCCATCAGCGGCTCGCCGTTTCTCACACCCTTCAGGCTGCCAAGCGGCACGGGTTTGACGCCGCGCAAAGGCAGCAGCGGCTTGACCAGCCCGAAACCGGTGGCAATGTCATAGGCCACCGCCACGGCCGGCACGGCCTTGCGGTCTTGGGTGATGATTTCAATCTGATCGGCTTCCAGCATCAGGTAGCCGATGGTCAACACCAGCCCGTCAGCGTCAATCACCACGCCAGAGCCCACGCGCTGGCGGCCCAGAGTGCGCGCTGAGCGTGCGCCTTCTGCCGCTTTCACCTGAATGCCCACCACCGCCGCACTGGCGACGCTCAGGGCCTGCATTTGGCGCTCGGCCGCACTGGCCGGGGCTGTGGCTGCCGCCGCGGGCGGGGCAAAGGCCAGCAGGCTGATGAGCAGCAGCGCCCATGACAGTGCCGCTTGGCGAAGGTCAAAGGCCGGGGCGTTGGATAAAAAAGCAGTACGGCGGCAGATCAGGGTGTCTGGCATGGCGATGTTCCCAAACAAAGTCTTGCGAGTATGCGCAGACAAAGCATGCCTTTATTTGGCATTTGTTGCAAGTTTTAGGGTGCAGGTGAAGCATCGCAAGGCCCCTCAGGCGCTGTCTTGGTACAGACTCAGCTAATTGCGAAATAAATAGCCTTTGTACTCGACCATTACCTTCGCGGAACGGATGCACTGCATTGATCTCAGATAAGTAGTGGGCTAACCTTTTGGAAAAAACATTGGCCTCTAAGTTGCGCAGATATTTCTCAGTTGCGAGAGCGCTAAAAACTGTGTTCGAGTAGGACTGGATTTGACGCACATTGCAAAAACGACTGTCACCTCGGATGATGTCCACAGTCCTGACTTCGCCAGCCCACTCGTACACATCCTGTAACAGATACTGATGAATTTTGCAGAGATGCGCTAAGTCGAAAGATCCTTCGACTGGGTTTTGTGTAAGTTCCAGAAGGCGAATGGCTGTGAAGTCGCCTTCGTATTCATCAAGCTGTTCTTGATCCGTTATCCCGGCTTTGTTCTTGAGAACAGCAGTTCCAGGGATGCAGTAGACGTCATCCGCGTCGTAGCGCGCCATATTTGGCTTTGACTTCGTTGAGCAAATCAGTGGTGGTCTTTTGCCCATCTACATAGGCCTGCAGCGAGGGCTTGAGGCTTTCGCTTGGGCTGAGCTTTTCAATTCGTAGCGTAGCCAGCATATTGGCTACGCTTTTCTGGCGTGCAGACTGGTTTAAAACTGGATTTGGCATGGCAAGTCCCGTGTAAATTTGAATACATTTTAACTTGCTAAGGCCAGCACCTGGCTGAGCTGCAAGCCCTTGCCAACCAGCATCACATCAACGTCACTTTGAGCGGTATCCGTTTGCTTGGCGACTGAGCCATAAACCCAGGCAGATTGGAGAGCGGACAGCAGGGCTTGCAAGGCTTCGCGCAGCACCGGCACTGTGCCCAGTGTTTTGAGCGTCAAGGACACGAATTCTGCGTAGACAGGCGAGTTCGGGTTGGCTTGAAAGCGGCACATGTTGCCGACCGCCTGCGAGTCGTTGTTTACTGGCCGACAAGGTTTTGGCTCAACTTCAGGAAACCGGGGCGAGGGTGCCTTCATTGTGGTCACTTGAGGCGGCCAACGTGGTTGCCAAAAGTCAGCGATTGCAAAAGATCACTTTGGCGCAGGCATCAGCGTTCATTGAGCTGCTGGACAAGCTTGATATTGTTGTGGATGCAAGCTCTGCACAAAGAGCCTTGCACGACACCCTGGATTTGGCCCGCCAGTTTGGCCTCTCGGCTTACGACGCCGCCTATCTGGAATTGGCGCTGCGCGAAGGTCTGCCGCTCGCAACACTTGACGCACGCCAGCAGGCTGCGGCGCGAGAAGCGGGTGTGCCTTTGATGGCATGAAAAAAGCTGTCTATTACCTGCCCGGCTACGGCGGCTTGTTGGCCACCGGCCTGGGTCGGTCAGGCTGCGGCAACCCAGTTTTCAACGCTCAGGCCTGGGTAGTCCTGGAAGTCGGCCTCGTTGTTGGTGACCAGCGTCAGACCCAGGCTCAGCGCATGGGCGGCAATCAGGCGGTCCATGGCGTCGCGTCGCCGGTCGCGCACCGCCACGGCCAGCACGCCGTAGCTTTCGGCTGCACTTGACTCAAAGCCCACCACCGGCACGCGCCCGATCAGGCGCGCAAGGGAATTGGCAGCTTGGGTACGGTCTGCGCCAACGCAGCGCTCTACACCGTGGCAAAGTTCTGCGTAGGTGACCACCGACATGACGACTTGTCCCAAAGTGGCGGTCTTGAACCGCTGAACCACTTGCGGCGGGTGCGCGTTGATCAGGTAGATGCAGATGTTGGTGTCGAGCATGTAGCGCATAAAAAAACCTAGGGCTTTAAACCGCTGCCGCCCCAATCGCGCTCACGCTGTTCATGGAACTCACGGCCTTCGGCCATGAAGCCTTTGGGGAAGGCCGCAAAAATATCGCTCAGGTCGCCAATCGTTTCTGTCACGACCGGGCGCAGCACCAGCGTATTGCCAACACGCTCGATGTCAACGTCTTGTGCGCCGCCCTCAAAGACCAGCTCTTTGGGTATGCGTACCGCCAGGGAATTTCCGCTTTTGAAGATACGGGTCAACATATAGTTTCCTCCATCAATGCCAAAGTATATACAGGATATACAAAAAAGGCCTATGGAGTTGACTGGTCTACTCACCTGGTCTATTCTCAATTACTTGACCACAAACATAGAGCGTTTGCCATGCCAGCCAAGCCAAGCAGTCCACCCGCAAGCCCCAAGTCCGTAGGTTCTTATGAGGCCAAAACGCACCTGCCGCACCTTCTGCGTCAGGTTCAGGCCGGGCAGACTTTTGAGATTTCCGTTCGCGGCCAAGCGGTGGCCCGTCTTGTGCCCGCGGTGGCACCGGCGCAGCGGCGCGAATCGGCAGCATCCAAGATGCGTGAATTCATGCAGGCGCAGCGCGCGGCCAGCGCCGGGGCTGGCATGGATCTGCGGGAGATGCTTGAGGACGGCCGCGCATGAGTTTTGTTTTGGATAACTCGGTCGCCATGCTCTGGCTATTACCGCAATCGGACCCATCGGGCTGTGAGCTGGCCGACAAGGTTTTGGCTCAACTGCAGGAAACCGGAGCTAGGGTTCCTTCATTGTGGCCACTAGAGGTGGCCAACGTGGTTGCCAAAAGTCAGCGATTGCAAAAGATCACTTTGGCGCAGGCATCAGCATTCATTGAACTTCTGGACAAGCTTGATATTGCTGTGGATGCAAGCTCTGCACAAAGAGCGTTGCACGACACCCTGGATTTGGCCCGCCAGTTTGGCCTCTCGGCTTACGACGCGGCCTACTTGGAATTGGCGCTGCGCGAAGGACTGCCGCTCGCAACACTTGACGCACGCCAGCAGGCTGCGGCGCGAGAGGCGGGTGTTCTCTTGATGGCATGAAAAACGCCGTCTACTACCTGCCCGGCTACGGCGGCTTGTTGGCTGTCCGAAGAAAAAGACTGGCTGGCTTTGACCGAAGTGATGAAGCAGGACTTGCGGGGGCAGATTTTTTTGAGGTGAGTACTGGGTGATTAAGCTGCCTGGCGAGTATTGAATTGAATTTTCCGAAATTATAAAAGAAGTTATATAATGAAAAAATGACAATCTCCTACACAAAACATGCTCTAGCTCGCATGGCTGAGCGAGGTATCAGCCAACGGGAGGTTGAGGAGACGCTTAAAAATCCTATCCGGCAAATACCCGCGGACCATGGCCGAATTGAGTCGCAAGGTTTCATTGAAAGAGCTGGTAACAAACAGTTACTTCGAGTTATCAGTGAAGGTGAAGTCGTTGTGTTGGTAGTCACTGTGATGGCAACTAGCAAGTTTGAAAAGTATGGAGTATCGCCATGAAAAT
>CANNNH010000083.1 GCA_947505915.1 Comamonadaceae bacterium | reverse complement strand
TTAAGGGATTGCTGTGGCAACAGACCTGCCTCTTCGTACTGTCAAAACCAATATTGTTCAGTCTATCCGCGCGTTCAGCGTGGCAGACCTGCAATTTTCGGCCGCTCAACTGGGTTATCACTTTTTGTATGCCAATTTGGCAGATGCCCAAAGCAAGCAAGACATTTTGGACATGACTGCCTTGCAGTTCACGTTTCCCGCCTTGGCCAGCAAAAACTTTGACGCTTTGTTCGACCATATGAGCGATGCCTTGCACAAATCTGGTGCACAGCCCGGTTTTGTTCTGGTTTTAGAGCACATTCCTGCACACGCCAAATTTGACAAAGAAGCCCGCGAACAGCTGTTGGACGTTTTCCGCGAAGCTGCCGAGTTCTGGGCCGAGCGCAAAATCTCTTTCCGCTGCTTCTATTCTTTCTCGGTTGCACGCGCTGCCGCCTTAGACCGCCCCGCTGACGCCACGCACACTGCTGGCATCGATTTAGGCGAAGGCGAAAAAATGCCCACCGACAAGCTGGTAGACGTGTCACCCTTGGCCTTGCGCATGAGCAGTCCTTTCAACGCAGGTTACTGGCTGACAGCGGCTTAAAGCTCTTCACCCTGTACAAAAGCCCCGCTCTGCGGGGCTTTTTTCTTGGAGGCGATCACCCCGCCGCCCAAACACACATCGCCGTCATACAAAACCGCCGACTGCCCGGGTGTGACCGCCCATTGGGCCTCGGGAAAATCGAGCTGCATCTGCGCTTGTTGCCAAGACAGATCGCATATCGCGTCTTGCTGGCGGTAGCGGGTTTTGGCGTAAAGCCGGCCCGCAGCAGGAGGTGTGCCCGCAATCCAACTCAGGTCATCGGCTTGCAACTGTGTTGACAACAACCAAGGATGGTCGTGTCCTTGCACCACCCACAGCGTGTTGCTCTCCATGTCTTTGCGAGCCACAAACCACGGCGCATGTTCTCCGCCGCCGCGCTGCGCGCCTTTTTCTTTGATGCCGCCAATGCCCAAACCTTGGCGCTGGCCCAGCGTGTAAAAACTCAAGCCCTGGTGTTGCCCGATCTTGCGCCCCGCATCTGTCTTGATGGGGCCGGGCGCTTTGGCGATGTAGCGGTTTAAAAACTCTCTGAAGGGACGCTCGCCAATAAAGCAAATGCCGGTGGAGTCTTTTTTGCGAGCGTTGGGCAAACCAGCTGCATCGGCCAAGCGCCGCACCTCGGTTTTTTCAATCTCGCCCACGGGAAACAAGGTTTGCGACAACTGCGCTTGTGTGAGCCGATGCAAAAAATAGCTTTGGTCTTTGCTGGCGTCCACACCTTTGAGCAGCTCGTACAAACTACTATCGGTGTTATGGCGAACCCGCGCATAGTGGCCTGTCGCGATCTTGTCGGCACCCAAGCGCATGGCGTGGTCTAGAAATGCTTTGAATTTGATCTCGGCGTTGCACAAGATGTCGGGGTTGGGCGTACGACCTGCTTGGTACTCGCGCAAAAACTCGGCAAATACACGGTCTTTGTAATCAGCCGCAAAGTTGACGTGTTCTATGTCAATGCCGATCACATCGGCCACCGCCGCCGCGTCGATGAAGTCTTGCTTGGTGGAGCAGTACTCATCATCGTCGTCATCTTCCCAGTTCTTCATGAAGATGCCGACCACCTCGTGGCCTTGTTGCTTCAGCAGCATCGCGGTGACAGCGGAGTCAACGCCCCCGCTCAAGCCCACCACGATGCGCTGTTTTTTCAAAAGCGCTTCAGTTGGCAAACGCGGCAATGCCGGTGATGGCGCGGCCCAAGATCAGGGCGTGAATGTCGTGCGTACCCTCGTAGGTGTTGACCACCTCCAGGTTCACCAAGTGGCGCGCCACGCCAAACTCGTCGCTGATGCCATTGCCGCCCATCATGTCGCGGGCCATGCGCGCAATGTCCAGCGCCTTGCCACAGGAGTTGCGCTTCAAGATGGAGGTGATTTCCACGCTGGCGGTCCCTTCGTCTTTCATGCGGCCCAAACGCAAACAGCCTTGCAGGCCAAGTGAAATTTCGGTTTGCATGTCAGCCAGCTTCTTTTGGATGAGCTGGTTGGCGGCCAGTGGGCGGCCAAACTGCTGGCGGTCCAAGGTGTACTGGCGGGCGCGGTGAAAGCAATCTTCAGCTGCACCCAAAGCGCCCCAAGCAATACCGTAGCGGGCGCTATTGAGGCAAGTGAAAGGGCCTTTCAATCCCTGCACCTCGGGGAAGGCGTTTTCTTCGGGCACAAACACGCCGTCCATCACGATCTCGCCGGTGATGGACGCCCGCAAACCCACTTTGCTGTGGATGGCCGGTGCGCTCAAACCTTTCATGCCTTTTTCCAGCACAAAGCCGCGGATGGGGCCGATCGCGCCGGACTCGCTGACCTCTTTGGCCCAGACCACAAACACATCGGCAATCGGTGAATTGGAAATCCACATCTTGTTGCCCTTGAGCTGATAGCCGCCCTTGACTTTTTGCGCACGGCTGGCCATGCTGGCAGGGTCCGAGCCATGGTCGGGCTCGGTCAAACCGAAGCAACCGATCCACTCGCCGGTAGCGAGTTTGGGCAGGTATTTTTGGCGCTGGCCTTCGGTGCCGAACTCAAAAATCGGCAGCATCACCAAGGACGACTGCACGCTCATCATCGAGCGGTAACCAGAGTCGACGCGCTCGACCTCGCGGGCGATCAGCCCATAAGCCACATAACTCAAGCCTGGGCCGCCATATTCGGTGGGGATGGTGGGGCCGAGCAAGCCCAGTTCGCCCATTTCACGAAAGATGGCGACATCGGTTTTTTCATGGCGAAAGGCTTCAGTGACGCGGGGCAGAAGCTTGTCTTGGCAGTAGGCGCTGGCAGCCTCTTCGATCATGCGCTCGTCTTCAGAGAGCTGCTGCTGCAATAAAAAGGGGTCGTCCCAATGAAAGGCGGTCTTGGCCATGAATGCTCCGTTTGGCTGCTGTGTGCTTAACCGGCAATGTTAATCCGCTGGCCATGTCCCTTGTATTGCCCGTCATTGCGAGGAGCTGTCATTGCGAAACCGTAGGCTGAAGCAAACTGTCGGTGGGTCGCGCCACGCCATCTCGGGCGCCATGTCACAACCCTTAAATGACTCTAATTTATTCGTAAAAGTCTCTTGTCGATTAAGCCACCCCGCTGCGCTCGTGATAGCCTCGAACTTCTTCGCAAAGCGATGGTGAGAGGCGGCCGAGAGGACTGGGGTGGCTTAAAGAGATTGCTTAGGTGGATTGCTTCAGCCCTACGGGCTTCGCAATGACGGCGATGCACCAACAAGACTATGTCTTCGCCAAATGCCTTTTCGCCATCTCCACATACCAATCCAAGCAACCAGGGTTGGCCATGGCGTCTTTGTTCAGCACTTTTTCTAAAGGCTGGCCGAGCATCAGTTTCTTGATGGGCAGCTCTTGTTTTTTGCCCGACAGGGTGCGCGGGATTTCAGCCACGTGGAACATCTCGTCAGGCACAAAGCGGGGGCTGAGCGCGGTGCGTATCGCGCCGCTTAAGCGCTGGCGCAAAGCGTCGTCCAAGGTCACGCCTTCACGCAGCACCACGAACAGCGGCATATAACTGTCTTTGCCTAAATACTCCAAGTCCACCACCATGCTGTCCATCACCTCGGGCAGGGCTTCGACAGCGCTGTACAGCTCGCTGGTGCCCATGCGCAAACCGTGGCGGTTGATGGTGGCGTCGCTGCGGCCATAAATAATGGCGCGGCCCTCGGGCGTGATCTTGAGCCAGTCGCCGTGTCGCCACACCGCACCCGCGTCAGCGCCAAGGTTGCCACCGCCTGGTTGTCTTCCCACCCCTGGTGGGTAGGTGTCGAAATAGCTGCCCAAATAACGCTGGTTCTCGGTGTCACCCCAAAAGAAGGGTGGCATACAAGGCAGTGGCTGGGTCACCACCAACTCGCCCACCTCGTCAATCACAGCTTGGCCTTGTTCGTTCCACGCCTCCACACTCACGCCCAACAAACGGCATTGCATTTCACCGGCCACCATGGGCAGGTCGCGCAAGCCGCCCACATAAGCGCCAGCGTCGGTACCGCCGGAAATATTGCACCACCATATGTCAGGCTTGCTCACCCCCGCTTTGGCATAGACGTTTTGAAACTGGGTGGTGCCCCATTGCTGCACCTCGGCGCTCAAGGGCGAGCCGGTGGTGCCCAAGGCCCTCACCGTGTGCAGGCCGTGTATGGCGGATAAATCGGTACCCGCCTTCATGCAGTTGGCAAAGAAAGCCGCGCCGCCGCCAAAAAACGTCACACCCTCTTGTGCGGCGTAGCGCCACAACACGCCCCAGTCGGGTCGCTCTTTGGAACCGCCAGGGTTGCCGTCGTAAATCACGCAGGTGGTGCCACTGAGCAAACCGCTGAGCTGCGCATTCCACATCACCCATCCCGTAGAGGAGTACCACAGAAACTTCTCACCCCACGAATTCGGCTCATAACTGCACGACACGTCGTAGTGCAAATTTTTATGCGCCATGCCGTTGAGCATGGTGCCGCCGTGGTCATGCACCAAGGGCTTGGGTAAGCCCGTCGTGCCGCTGGAATACACAATCCACAGCGGATGGTTAAAGGGCATCCACAAAGGTTCAAACGCTTGGGTGGCCGCGTCATTGCGTTGCATGATCTGACCCCAGTCGCTGCTGTTGTCAGGAACTGGCACGCCGCCTAAGTTTCGGTAGACCACCAAATGCTTCACGCTTGGCAAGGCGGCGCGTAATTCACTGACCACGCTGTGGCGCTCTAGGTCTTTGCCTCCGTAGGTCACGCCATCGATGGCGATCAACACCTTGGGGCTGATTTGCTTGAATCGGTCGAGTACCGCGTTGGTGCCCATGTCGGGGGCGCACACGCTCCAGATGCCGCCAACGCTGGTCACCGCCAAAAACGCCACCATGGTTTCGGCAATATTGGGCAAATAGGCAGCCACACGGTCGCCGGGCTGCACGCCTTGGGCCTGCAAATGCAAGGCGAGTGCCGCGACTTGGCGTTTTAGCTCAGGCCACGACATCTCACGACGCTGGCCGCGCTCATTGCTGCTGATGATGGCAGGCATCCCTGCGGCATGGGCAGCGTCCACATGGCGCAGCACCTGTTGGGCATAGTTCACTTGCGCGCCGACAAACCAGCGGGCACCCGGCATGGTGTTGCGCTCCAAAACACAGCTGTGCGGCGTGGGCGATTGAAGTTCTAGGTAGTCCCATGCCGACTGCCAAAAGTCCTCTAAGTGGGTGACCGACCAACGCCACATGGCTTGGTAATCGTCAAACTGCAACTGGCGATGCTCGGCCAACCATTGCTGGTAAAGGCGCATTTGCGGAACGAAGGGGGGCGAGGCGCTGGCAGAGGTGTTCATGGCTACTAAGATGTGGCTTTGTTTTGAATGAGACCCGCATTGTCATGGCAATTTGGACCAAGCCCATCAGCACCGACATACTGACCACCACCCACATTGCCACCGCTGCCGAGCGACTGGGCATCGAGTTCATCGAAATTGGGCCCGACTTCATACGCGGGCGCATTCCGGTGGATGAGCGCACCACGCAACCTTATGGTGTGATCCACGGGGGATCCAGCGTCATGCTGGCCGAGACCTTGGGCTCGTGCGGCGCGGACTATTCCACGCCCATCGGGCACCGCATCGTCGGCTTGGACATCAACGCCAACCACATCAGAGGCGTGGCCGAGGGCTGGGTCAATGGCATTGCGCGGCCGGTACACATTGGGCGCAGTACGCAGGTGTGGCAAATCGACATGACCGATGACCAAGGCCGCACCTCCTGCGTCTCGCGCCTGACCTTGTCGGTATTGGCCCCGCGCTAAATCCCTGAGTACTTTCAAACCTATAGTTTGTAAGGCTTTTGCGTTTTGGCAAGTTATGTGATTATTCTTTTTTAAAGGAATTTTTCCCATGATCAAGCCCTTCATTTTGAGTCTTTGCCTCAGCCCCTTGTGGGTGTTTGCGCAAGACGATGCCATGCGATTAGCCAAAGAAACGGCCTGCCTTGGCTGCCACAGCATTGACCAACACACCATGGCGGTACCTTCATACGAAAAAATTGCCGAAAAGTACCGTGGCGACCCAGGCGCTGTGGCCTACCTGTCCGAAAAAATCCGTAATGGCGGCAAAGGCGTATGGGGCGGCGGTGGACGCAGCCTCATGCCGGCGTTTTTAAACCTGAGCAAAGAAGAAATCCGCTTGCTGGTGGACTGGATCTTGGCCATGAAAGAGACGCCGCCGACCTAAGTGCTTTTTTTGCCTTTAGGCGCTTCGTTACCGTCCTCGGGCTTTTTCTTTGCTGGGCATTCGCCCCTGAAAAATTCCCATTCATCGCAGACCACGCCGGAGGGCAGGGTACACATGCCTTGCTCGCCTTTGTCGCTTTGCACAAAGGTCAATGTGCCCCCCGCTCGGGTACAAGCGGCAGAGGCGGGGTTGGCCATGGCCAAAAGCAAGCTGAGTTCGATCAACATGGTTGGGCTTTCAGGGCTTTTCAGCCTCGGCCAAGCGCT
>CANNNH010000082.1 GCA_947505915.1 Comamonadaceae bacterium | reverse complement strand
CAAGGGGTCTTTTTCGCCGCCGGCGGCGCCCAAGCCATCCAAATCCAGGTCGCCGCCTTCGACGGTACCGCCTTCCAGCAAGCCCTCGACATAGTTGGGCTCGCCTTGGGTTTTGAGGTAGTTGACCACCCGGTGCACCTCTTCATCACTGACAAAAGCCCCATGCACGCGGATGGGCAAGCCCGTTCCGCTGGGCATGTAGAGCATGTC
This sequence comes from Comamonadaceae bacterium, assembly GCA_947505915.1. The sequence goes on along the minus strand of CANNNH010000082.1, from coordinate 6,356 downwards.
GCCCATGCCCAATAAGGCTTCGGCCCCCATTTGGTCCAAGATGGTGCGGCTGTCGATTTTGCTGCTCACCTGAAATGCAATGCGGGTGGGAATATTCGCTTTGATCAAGCCGGTGATCACGTCCACGCTGGGGCGTTGGGTGGCCAAGATCAAATGGATGCCAGCGGCGCGTGCCTTTTGGGCCAAGCGGGCAATCAGCTCTTCGATTTTTTTGCCCACCACCATCATCAGGTCGGCCAATTCATCGATCACCACCACGATGTGGGGCAAGCGCTCGAGGGGTTCGGGCGAATTCGGCGTCAAGCTAAATGGATTGCCAATGTGCTCTTCGCGGGCCGCCGCCTCATCGATCTTGGTGTTGTAGCCGGCCAAATTGCGAACGCCCAATTTGCTCATCAACTTGTAGCGGCGCTCCATCTCGGCCACGCACCAGGTGAGGCCGTGGGCGGCTTGCCGCATGTCGGTGACCACCGGCGCCAACAAGTGGGGGATGCCTTCGTAGACCGACATCTCCAGCATCTTGGGGTCGATCATCAACAAACGCACATCGCGCGCCTCGGCCTTGTACAGCAACGACAAAATCATGGCGTTGATGCCCACCGATTTGCCGGAACCCGTGGTGCCGGCCACCAACACATGCGGCATCTTGGCCAAATCAGCCACGATGGGATTGCCCACAATGTCTTTGCCCAGGCCGATGGTGAGCATGGACTTGGCTTCGTTATAGACCTGCGAGCCCAAAATTTCGCTCAGCTTGATGGTTTGCCGCCGCGCATTGGGCAACTCCAAGGCCATGAAGTTTTTCCCCGGAATGGTCTCGACCACGCGGATCGACACCAGGCTCAGCGAGCGGGCCAGGTCTTTGGCCAAACCCACCACTTGCGAGCCTTTGACACCGGTGGCCGGTTCAATTTCGTAGCGAGTGATCACCGGGCCCGGCGCAGCGGCCACCACGCGCACCTCGACCCCAAAGTCTTTCAGCCGCTTTTCAATCATGCGGCTGGTCATCTCCATGGTTTCGCTCGATACCGTGTCCTGTCGGGTCAGCGCGCCATCGAGCAAGTCCACCTGGGGCAAATGGCTGTCGGGCATCTCATTGAACAAGGGGCGCTGACGCTCCTTGGCCACGCGGGTGCTTTTGGGCACATCCAGCACCACCGATTCGATGTTGACGGCATGTGCAGCGGGCTCATCGGCATCGGGGCGTGATTCGGTGGTGATTTCATCGCGCTCACGGGCCGCCGCTTGGCCCATCGCCAAGTCTTGGGCCAGCTCGCGCTTTTCGCGCCAAGAAGCCACAAAACCATCGATGGCCGCACCAATGTCTTGCGCCACTTGCACCCAAGAGAAACGAAACACCCAGGAAGCACCCACCAGCATCAAGGCAATGAACACCAAACCCGCCCCATTGAAGCCCAGCCAATGCTCGCTCACCGGGCCAATGAAATAACCCACCACGCCACCACTGATGCTGCCCGCGAGTTGGTCTTCAAAGCGGTACAAACGGCTCCACTCCAGCGCCGCACTCGACAACAGCAACATGACCAAGCCGCTCCAAAACGCCCATTTGGTGTGGCGCCAGGGCACGTCGGCCACAGGCGAGTCTTCACCGCGCAGTCTTTGCAGCAAAGCCCTGACCCATACCGACAAGGCCGCGCCGTATGACCACCAAATCGAAAACCCGAGCAAGAAAAAGCCGATGTCGCTGATCAGGGCGCCCAAACGACCTGCGGCATTGCGCGTCACAGCGCCAGCCCCCGAAGTGGTCCATGCCGTATCGCCGGGGTGGTGAGAAATCAAGGCCAAAAGCCAAAAAGACAGAAACAAAAACCCCGCGGTCAAGGCCATTTCTTGGGCAAAGCGGCGCCAGCCCGTGGGCTCGGGCCCGGCGTCGCGGTCTGCATTCAAGGTATTGAGGGAGTACGTCATGGCGAAAACCGCAAGCTTACCCCAGCCAAGGGGTGGAAAGCCCGCCAAAACTCGGGAAAACCCACCCTTCTTACAATGGCGTCTGCCGCCCTGACCGGCGACCCACTTCTCCAAGGCCCCCATGACCACCCACGCACAAGTCCTCATCCTCGGCTCTGGACCGGCCGGTTACTCCGCTGCCGTTTATGCCGCCCGCGCCAACCTCAAACCTTTGCTGATCACCGGCATGGCCCAAGGCGGCCAACTGATGACCACCACCGACGTCGACAACTGGCCGGCAGACGTGCATGGGGTGCAAGGCCCCGACCTGATGCAGCGGTTTTTAGAGCATGCACAGCGCTTTAACACCGAGATCGTTTTTGACCACATCAACCAAGTTGATTTCTCCAAACGACCCTTCACCCTCAAAGGCGACAGCGGTACCTACACCTGCGACACATTGATCATTGCCACCGGTGCATCGGCCAAATACCTGGGCCTGCCCTCGGAGCAAGCCTTCATGGGCCGCGGCGTTTCGGGCTGCGCCACCTGTGACGGTTTCTTTTACCGTGAACAAGCCGTGTGCGTGGTGGGCGGCGGCAACACGGCGGTGGAAGAGGCCTTGTACCTGTCCAACATCGCCAGCCAAGTGCATTTGGTACACCGCCGCGACAAGTTCAAAGCTGAAGCGATCATGATCGACAAGCTGATGGACAAGGTCAGCAGCGGCAAGATCGTGCTGCAAACGCACAGCGTGTTGGACGAAGTGCTGGGCGACGCCAGCGGTGTGACCGGCGTGCGGCTCAAAAGCACCGCCGACCACAGCACCCGCGATCTGGCTTTGCAGGGCTGCTTCATTGCCATCGGCCACCAACCCAACACCGATATTTTCAAAGGCCAGTTGGACATGAAGGAAGGATACATCGTCACCCAAAGTGGCTTGCAGGGCATGGCCACCATGACCAGCGTGCCTGGCGTATTTGCCGCCGGCGACGTGCAAGACCATGTGTACCGGCAAGCCATCACCAGCGCGGGCACGGGTTGCATGGCCGCCTTGGACGCGCAGCGGTTTTTGGAGCAAGGCCGCTAAACCAGCCTTTGTGGTGTGCCGCAGCAACCGGCTGCCACATTGACGCTATGCCTAGCCCCCGGACCCAAGTTAGCACCCGCTTTGCCCCAGGATAGCGCGGCTTTGGTTGTGCGTCTATGGGTCTCAATGGGTCAGCGGGTGATTTCGGGCTATAATATTTGGCTTATCTACGCACAGAGGATAGGGGCAACGCCGACAGGCGTGGCCCAGGGATACCGCCCCCTTACCGGCGAGGTCAGGCCCGCAACCGAGTTGCAGGCCGTTTGAATGGAGTGTCCACATGGCACGCGTATGTGAAGTCACGGGCAAGGGCCCGATGGTGGGAAACAATGTCTCCCACGCCAACAACAAAACCAAACGCCGCTTTCTGCCCAATCTGCAGTACCGCCGTTTTTGGGTCGAAACCGAAAACCGCTGGGTGCGTTTGCGCGTGTCCAACGCCGCATTGCGCTTGATCGACAAAAAAGGCATTGAAGTGGTGCTCGCTGATTTGCGCGCCCGCGGTCAAGCCTGATTCACACCCCCATCCCTGGCGTTCGGCCCATTGGCTCGAATGCCGAACACACAGACTGAAAGGATTTCACCATGGCTTCCAAAGGCGGACGCGAAAAAATCAAGCTTGAATCTTCAGCGGGTACCGGTCACTTCTACACCACCAGCAAGAACAAGAAAACCATGCCCGAGAAAATGACGATCATGAAATTTGATCCCAAAGCCCGCAAGCATGTCGAGTACAAGGAAACCAAGCTGAAGTAATTCAGCTTGGGCGTCCAAAGAAAAACCGCTCCTCGGAGCGGTTTTTTCATGGTCGGTCATCATCATGTGCCCGTCAGAAAGCCCGTAAGCTTTTTTGATGGGCCCGGTTCGACGATGGGCAACCCCTGCTTCAGGGCCGGGCCATGCGCAGGCGCAAGGAAAACTCTTGCAAGGCCGCCACGCCACTGCCCTCGGCTTTGCGGCACCAAGCTTGCAAATCGCTGGCCAACTGGTCGCGCGAGCGGTGGGTGCTCAGCCACAGTTGGCGCAGCTCTTCTCGCATGCGCACCATGGTGTCGGCATCGGGCAACACCGCCCGGGCTTGCTCCAAGCTTTGGCTGGCCCAGCTGGGCACCTTGTCGGCGTCGCGGTGCATCCAGCGGCGCGCCACATTCAACACAGAATCAGCGGGTTGCTGTGGCAAACGGGCGATCTCTTGGGCCACAGCGCGTTGCAGTTCGCGGGCATAACCGGCCATGACCTCGTAGCGGTTAACGATCACCGCCTCCAAGGTTTTTTCATCGGCCACCGGTTGGATGGCACCAAATTGCAGCTTGGGCGGCGTTTTCTTGACATGGGCCAAACCCAGCGTTTCGAGCACACGGATGTAGAACCAACCAATGTCGAACTCGTAGGGCTTGACCGACAACTTGGCCGAGGTCGGATAGGTGTGGTGGTTGTTGTGCAACTCCTCGCCACCGATCAAGATGCCCCAAGGCGAAATATTGGTGCTGGCGTCGGGTGCCTCGAAGTTGCGGTATCCCCAATAGTGGCCAATGCCGTTGATGATGCCAGCGGCCGTGACGGGAATCCACATCATTTGCACCGCCCAAATGCTCAAGCCCACGACCCCAAACAAAGCCACATTGATGACCAACATCACCCCCAAGCCTTGCCAAGGAAAGCGCGAATAAACCCAGTTTTCCACCCAGTCGTTGGGCGTGCCGTGGCCGTATTTGCTCAGGGTTTCGGCATTGTTGGCCTCGGCACGGTACAGCTCAGCGCCTTGCCAAAACACCGTGCGGATGCCCCGGGTTTGCGGGCTGTGCGGGTCTTCTGGGGTTTCGCATTTGGCGTGGTGCTTGCGGTGGATGGCCGCCCAAGCCTTGGTTTGCATCCCCGTGGTGAGCCACAGCCAGAGTCGAAAAAAGTGCGCCGGTAGGGGGTGCAAGTCCATCGAGCGGTGCGCTTGGTGGCGGTGCAAATAGATGGTGACCGCAGCAATGGTGATGTGGGTCAGGCCCAAGGTCACCCAGAGCAGTTGCCAAGCCGTCAAATCCCACACACCGTAGGCCAGCCAATGCAGCATGGCGGTGATGGTGGGAGATTCTGTGATCCACATCGCACTTCCTTTCAAACCCCGTTCAGGGTGTAGACACCGATTTTAAGGCGCGCACCACATGGCTGCGAAAAAGCCATCGGTCCCATGCAGATGGGGCCACATGCGCAAATACAAGCCATCCTCGCCACAAACCCCTGCGGCTTGGTCCACCTTGAGTTCGGTCAGGACGTCCTTGACAGACAGGGGCACCCATTTCGGGTGGCGTTGGCTAAAAGCCTGGGCCACCGCCTCGTTTTCTTCCAGCATGGTGCTGCAAGTGGCGTAGACCAAACGCCCACCTGGTTTCAGCAAGCGTGCTGCGCTGTCCAAAATGGCGTTTTGCAATTGCACCCCCTGTTGCACCCCCTCTGGAGATTGGCGCCATTTCAAATCGGGGCTGCGCCGCAAGGTGCCCAGGCCCGAGCAAGGCGCATCCACCAGCACCCGATCAATCTTGCCGCTCAGGCGCTTGATGCGGTCATCGCGCTCGTGGGCAATGGCCAAAGGGTGCACATTGGACAAGCCACTGCGCGCCAAGCGGGGCTTGAGGCCGTCCAAACGGTGGCCCGATGTGTCCATCGCATACAAGCGGCCGGTGTTGCGCATGGCTGCGCCCAAAGCCAGGGTTTTGCCGCCGCCGCCAGCACAAAAGTCCACCACCATCTCGCCGCGTTTGGCGTCCACCAACAAGGCCAGCAATTGCGAGCCCTCGTCTTGCACTTCCACAGCACCTTTTTTGAACGCGTCGCTTTCAGTCACATTGGGTTTGTCCAGCAAACGCAGGCCCCAGGGTGAAAACGGCGTGGGCTCACTGGCGATGCGCTCTTTTTTCAGCAGGGCTTGCACATCTGGGCGTTTGTGCGCCAAGGCATTGATGCGCAAGTCCAGGCCTTGGGGCCGGTTCAAAGCGGCCACGTAGTCCCAAAAGCGCTCACCCAATTGGGCCTTGAGGGACGCCACCAGCCATTCGGGCAAATTGTGCCGATGTCGATCGAGCAAGGCCTGGCGGTCCACCGCATCGCACTGCTCGAGCCACTTTTTCTCGGGCTCGCTGAGGGCACTGTGCAAAAAATCCCTGGCGCCTTGGCTTGGCTGCGGGCTGCGGGCCAGCTGGTCTTGGTGATGGGCAAACCCCAAGATAGCCATGCGCCGCTCTTTGGGGCCGCTGCCTGATGGCGACAAATGGTCAAACAGCAACTTGTGGCGCAAAACGCTGTAAACCGCCCCCGAGAGGGCTGTGCGCTCGCGCGGACCCAGCCCCAAAGACTTGCGATGCTGCTT
>CANNNH010000081.1 GCA_947505915.1 Comamonadaceae bacterium | reverse complement strand
TCAAATTCGCGTAGTTCTTTGCCATCGGCCACCACGGTGCCGACACCGGTTTTGGTGAAAAACGCGGGGATGCCAGCGCCGCCAGCGCGAAGCTTTTCGGCCAAGGTACCTTGAGGGGTGAAATCAAGTTCGAGTTCACCAGCCAAATACTGGCGTTCAAACTCTTTGTTTTCGCCAACATAAGAAGAAATCATTTTTTTAATCTGACGGGTTTGCAGCAACAAACCCAAACCAAAATCGTCAACACCGGCGTTGTTGGAAATCGCGGTGAGGTTTTGCACCTTGCTGTCGCGCAAAGCCGCAATCAAGGCTTCGGGGATGCCGCATAAACCAAAGCCTCCCACGGCAATCAACTGACCATCACGGACCAAACCATCAAGCGCGGCCGCGGCACTGGGAAACAATTTATTCAAACCACTCTCCTTTGCTGCAATGCAGCGATTCTAGGGGGTGGGCATAATCAAAACATCTGGAGACGATATGAACCGCTACCCTGCCCCTGAGATCAAAGACCTGCCTGAAGACATCCGCGCCAAAGTCTTGGAAGTTCAAGAAAAAGCCGGTTTTGTACCAAATGTGTTTTTGACCTTGGCGCGTCGCCCTGCTGAATGGCGGGCATTTTTCGCTTACCACGATGCCCTCATGCTGCGTGAAGACAGTGGCCTGACCAAGGGCGAGCGTGAAATGATCGTCACCACCACCAGTGCCGCCAACCACTGCTTGTATTGCGTGGTGGCACATGGCGCCATCTTGCGTATCTATGAGAAAAAGCCCTTGGTGGCAGACCAAGTTGCCATCAATTACCGCAAGGCGGACATCAGCGAACGCCAACGCGCCATGCTGGACTTTGCGATGAAGGTATGTTTGCACAGCGATGAAATTGCTGATGCGGACTTTGCACCCTTACATACCCATGGTTTCAGCGATGAGGATATTTGGGATATCGCATCCATCACCGCTTTTTTTGGTTTGTCTAACCGTATCGCGAGTTTTTCAAATATGTTGCCCAACCCCGAGTTTTATCTGATGGGGCGCACCCCTAAAGAGAAGAAGACCTAAGCAGGCACCAGGTTGCGCATCAGTTGGGACATCAGCAAATCAACCATCTGGTCTTCAAACGCCTCAGTCTCTATGTGCTCGAAGCGCTCTAGGGAAGCGCTGCGCAAACAGCCCATGAGCGAGCGACTCAGCACAAAGGTTTGTGTCTCGTCTAAAACCGGCAACAAGGGGTGTTGAAGGTATTTCAAACACGCCATCAAACGGTCCACCATTTGTTGCACAGACAAGGCGGTTTCCTCGGGCTGCTCGAGCAGCCAACACAAGCGGTTCATGGCGCGTCGGTAATTTTTCCCTAAAGCAAAACCTTGTATGCAAATTTGTACATAGCGACGCACAAACACTTCTGGTGTGATGTCTTCTGGGTCATGGCTACACTCGACCGAGAACAAATAGCTTTCAAGTTCACGCAGCACCAAGCTTCGCCCATGCTGCGACATGGCGCGAAAAATAGCCTCTTTGCTTGAAAAGTATTGGTAAAGCGTGCCCACTGAGAAGCCAGCCTTGGCTGCAATTTTGTTGGTGGTAAGACCACTGACACCCTCTCGGTCAACAATTTGCGAGGTGGCTTCGAATATCGCGTCAATGGTGAGTTGAGCGCGTTTTTGAGTCGGTTGTTTGCGCATGATCTGCGCAGACAACTCGTGGGGAAGCGTCACTGTGGTTATCTCCGTCAGTCCCACAAAAGCAGCGGGACACCTCCGAATATTAACCATAAAAACTAAATATTAAGAATTAAATCAATTATTTAGTAAGAGATATGAAAGTTTGTTTAAAAGGAGCAGCACATCAAAACTGAACACCTCAAACCAAATGCGCCCTCATCCAATCAGGTAAGGAGGCAGATTTTTTCAAAGGGAAATTGACCCATACCGTGGTGGCGCCACCCTCGGCATGGATCACACCAGGTTGGTCAGCCCGCTCTAAGGTGGCCCAAGATTCAAATGAACTGCGTTGCGGATCGCTGACATACATCTTGACCAGTACATCGCAGGGGTATTCCAACTGAATCAGAAAATTACAAAAAGCATTGACGATGACGGGCCCTTCGCCAGAGGGATCGGGGGGACAAGCCAACTGGGTAAACCAATTGATACGAGCCGTCTCCAAATAGCGAAAGTAGCTGGTGTTGTTGAGGTGCCCCATGGCATCCATATCGCCCCAGCGCATGGCTATCACCTCTTGGTAAACCAGTTTCTTTTCAACAGGCAGTTTTATTCTCATATCGAAAAACCGTCATCTGCAGAAATGACAGCGCCATTGATGAAATCGCTTTGCGGGCTGGCCAACATCACCAACAAAGCATCGAGGTCGTGGGTTTGGCCAAGGCGCTTTTTGGGGAACATATTCACCAATTTTTTCCCTTGCTCGGTCTCCCAATGGTGGTGGTTGATTTCGGTATCGATGTAGCCAGGGCAAATCGCATTCACATTGATGCCGTACCTGCCCCACTCGATCGCCATGGCTTTGGTCATTTGCACCACTGCCGCTTTGCTCATGCAGTAGACGCCGATTTGCGGCAACACGCGCAGCGCGGCAGCCGAAGCAATATTGATGATGCGCCCACCCGCATAAGTGCCCGGCAACACACCTTTGGATCGCGCCAACATGCGTTTGCCCACCGCCTGTGCCACGAAAAATGCACCGCGTACATTGGTGTTGAAGATAAAGTCAAAGTCTTCTTCTTGCACGTCTTGCAAACGCTGTGTGGCACTGACGCCAGAGTTGTTAATCAAAATATCTATGGGTCCGACCTCGGCTTCCGCTTGCTCCACGGCAGCTTCAATGCTGTGTTGGTTGGTGACATCCAAATTGACAACATGCGCCTGTCCGCCTTGCGCCTCTATGTCAATGCGCAAAGATTTCAATCGCTCCTCACGTCGGCTTGCCAAAACCACAGCTGCCCCAGCACTCGCCAAGGTCTGGGCAAACTGAGCACCCAAGCCACTGGAGGCTCCAGTGACCAAAGCCACACGTCCGGATAAATCGAGGCTGTAAGCCATAGGGAGCTCCTGTAAGTCAAAAAAAGGCTGTTGTGCATGCAAGGCCTAAAGGCGTTTGATTATGGCGATAAGTGCTGACCACTCCGAATAGAATCTGTCGCTGCTATGACACCTTATCCACCGTTCTTATGACACCCCAAGATTTACTCGAACAATTTGGCCCTCGCGAGGCAATGGAATATGACGTTGTGGTGGTGGGCGGCGGGCCTGGCGGCTTGGCCACCGCCATTCGCTTGAAGCAACTGTGCCTAGGCAAAGGCCACGACCTGTCGGTGGTAGTGCTTGAAAAGGGCTCTGAGCCTGGTGCCCATATTTTGTCCGGTGCAGTCATGGACCCACGGGCCATGGACGAGCTGTTTCCCGACTGGAAAAAAATGGGCGCCCCATTGAACCAAGCTGTCAACGGCGACGAGTTACTGATTCTTTCAGAAGATGGTGCCACCTCTGTGCCCTCTTGGCTGATGCCGCGCAATTTTCACAATGACGGTTGCTATGTGGTGTCGTTAAGCAACGTCACCAAATGGCTGGCTCAGCAAGCGGAGAATTTAGGCGTGGAAATTTTTCCAGGCTTCACCGCGGCCGAAGTACTCCACAACGATAACGGCTCTGTCAAAGGCGTGGCGACCGGCCATGTGGGTTTGGGCAAAGACGGGCAACCCACCGACAACTTTCAACTGGGCATGGAGTTACACGCCAAATACACCGTCTTTGCCGAAGGAGCGCGTGGCCATTTGGGCAAGCAAGTCATTGAGCGTTTCAAGCTCAACCAAGGCAAAGACACGCAAACCTTTGCCATCGGTATCAAAGAATTGTGGGAAGTCGACCCCGCCTTGGCCAAGCCCGGCTTGGTGGTTCACACCTCGGGGTGGCCCATCGCGGACAACAGCTTTGGTGGCGGATTTTTGTACCACCTTGAAGACAACAAAGTCACATTGGGCTTTGTGCTGGGACTCGATTACACCAACCCCTATATGAGCCCGTTTGAAGAAATGCAGCGCTGGAAAACACACCCCAGCATTGCCAAGCATTTAAAGGGCGGCAAACGCATTGGCTATGGCGCTCGTGCTATCAACAACGGCACACCACAAGCACTGCCCAAAACTGTGTTTCCTGGGGGTGCCCTCATTGGATGCGATGCGGGTTACTTGAATGCTGCTCGCATCAAGGGCAGCCATGCCGCGATCAAGTCGGGCATGTTGGCGGCTGAAGCCGCCTTTGTGGCGATTGCCGAAGGTCGTTCGCACGATGAACTGACGGCCTACCCCACACATTTCGAAAACAGCTGGCTTTACAAAGAATTGCACCAAACCCGCAATTTCAAAAACTGGTTCAAAAAAGGCAAATGGGTGGGCCAACTCATGACGGGTGTGGAGCAATTTGCTCTGCCCAAAATAGGTGTCAGCACCCCCCCTTGGACCTTGCACAACCACAAGGCTGACCACACCACTCTAAAACCCTCTGCACAGTCCCAATCCATTGCTTACCCCAAGCCCGATGGTGTCATCAGCTTTGACAAACTCTCCAGCGTGTTCATCAGCAACACCAATCATGAAGAGAATCAACCGGCGCACCTGACGCTCAAAGACAGCGCAGTACCTGTCAGCATCAACCTTGCCACCTATGATGGGCCTGAGGGGCGTTACTGCCCTGCCGGTGTTTACGAGTACGTCAAGACGGCCGAAGGTGCTGACCAGTTGCAAATCAACGCACAAAACTGTGTACATTGCAAAACCTGTGACATCAAAGACCCCACGCAAAACATCGTGTGGGTTACGCCCGAAGGTGGCGGTGGCCCCAACTACGCAGGCATGTGACCATGACCAAATACCACGAAGAACATACATGGGTTCGCACCGAGGGCGACTTCGCTTGGGTGGGCATCACCGTTCACGCTCAAGAAACCTTGGGGGACATTGTGTTTGTAGAAATGCCCACCATCGGTGACAGCTTTGCGCAAGGCACGGTTTTGGGTGTGGTGGAGTCGGTCAAAGCCGCCGCCGATGTGCATATGCCTGCCAGCGGCACGGTGTTGCAGGTGAATGAAGAATTGCGAGCAGACCCCTCACTTGCCAATACTGACCCCGAGGGTGCGGGTTGGTTTTGCAAAGTCCAACTCAGCGACGTGGCAGAACTTGATGGCTTGATGGATGCTTCAACCTACGCAGGTTTTGCTGGCTAAATCTGAATAGCCTGCCCCAGTCGTTCAATTCCTTCTTTGATTTTTGCCACATCCGCAGTGGCAAAACTCAGGCGAATGGCACAGGGGTCTGGGTTATTGGCAAAGAATGGCGCACCTGGCACAAAAGCCACGCCTTTTTCAATCGCACGTTTGGCTAACTCGTTCCCATCTTTCAATTTACCACCAGCGCCTGTCAGTTGCGCCCAAAAAAACAGCCCGCCTTGCGGTTGACTGAAGGACAAGGCGTCGCCTAACTCTTGCTTCAAAGCTTCGCCCATGGCCTTGGCACGCTCAGCGTAAACACGTCGTACGTTTTCTAAGGTGGCGGGCATTCGACCCGCTTTGAGGTATTGCGCTGCTGTGGCTTGGGCAAATGTTGATGTGTGCGCATCGCTGAACTGTTTGCACATGGTGGCTTTGGCCAAGAGCTCAGGGGGCGCAATCATCCAGCCCAAACGCAGGCCAGGGGACAGCACCTTGCTGAGAGACCCACAATGCACCAACCAATCGCGGCTGCCAGGCACTTGCTCGGTGAGCGCCAGCAAAGAAGGCGGCGGCGGTTCAGCGAAATACAAATCGCCATAAGGATCGTCTTCCACCACCACGGTTTGGTACTTAACTGCCAACTCTAAAACCTTCAAGCGACGCTCTAAACTCATCATCGCGCCGCTGGGGTTGCCAAAGGTGGGAATCAAATACACCAACTTAGGTTTGTGCTTGACCATCATGTCTTCAAGTTGGTCAACCTTCACACCATCGGCATCGATAGGCACACCGATAACTTGGGGGCCATACAACCTGAAGCATTGGATGGTGGCTAAAAATGTGGGGGCTTCCACCAACACCACATCGTTGGGGTTTATCAAGGTTTTAGCCACCAAGTCCAAAGCTTGTTGGCTGCCGGTGGTGACAATCAAACCATCAGGCGCCAAATTTTTCACACCCTTGCTGGCCATGAAGGCGGACAACTGTTCACGCAGTGGGTTGTAGCCCTCTGTTGCGCCGTATTGCAAAGCAGCGCCTGGCTCCTCGGTCAATGCGCGAGCGCTGGCTTCGCGAATGCCTTCCACATCAAACATGGCGCTGTCGGGGAAGCCACCTGCAAAACTGATGATGCCAGGCTTGCCCAGCAGTTTGAACAGTTCGCGGATGGCGGAGGTTTCTACATTGTTGAGGCGATCGGCAAATTGCATAGGGTGATAATTGGGATCTGACCCCGATTGTTGAAAATGAAAAAAGAGCACATCGAGCCGTTTTTTGCGACGCTCAAAGCAGCGAATCCGCAGCCCAATACCGAGTTGGAATATACCAGCGTGTTTGAGTTGCTGACCGCTGTGCT
>CANNNH010000080.1 GCA_947505915.1 Comamonadaceae bacterium | reverse complement strand
CAGGGTCGACGACAACGCCGTGGCCGTGGTGGCCGACAATTGGTGGCGCGCCAAAACCGCGCTGCTGGACTTGCCGATTGTCTGGAACGAGCAGGGCAATGGCCAAGAGAGCAGCGCCACCATCGCCGAGCGGCTCAAAGAGGGCTTGACCTCGACCAACAATGTGTTTGCCGACATCGATGTCGGCAATGCACCCCAGGCCATTGCGGGCGCGGCCAAGCGGGTCGAGGCGGTGTACAGCACGCCGTTTGTCTCCCACGCTTGCATGGAGCCGATGAATTGCACGGCGCTGATCACCGACTACCGCGCCGAGGTCTGGGTGGCCAGCCAAAACGCCGAGGCCTCCATGGCGGCTTTGTCCACGGCCAGCGGTTTGCCCCTGGAAAAATGCGAGGTTTACAACCAAACCTTGGGGGGTGGTTTTGGCCGCCGGGGTGGTCAGCAAGACTATGTGCGCCAAGCGACCTTGCTGGGCAAGCAAATGCCTGGGGTGCCAGTCAAGCTGATCTGGAGCCGCGAAGAGGACATGGGGCAAGACTTTTACCGACCCATTGGCCAGTGCAAATTGGAGGCGGGTCTGGATGCACAAGGCAACTTGCTGGGCTTGCAGTTGCGCGTGTCAGGCCAATCGATCAACGCCTATTTGTCACCGCAAAACATCAAGGACGGGAAGGACAGGCGCCAACTCCAAGGCTACTGGACCGAGCCGCACGACGCCCAACTGGGCTATACCGTGCCCAACCTGCGCACCGAGTACGCCATGCGCAACACCCATGTGCCGGTGGGCCCATGGCGCGGGGTCAACACCAATCAAAACGGTTTGTACCTCGAGTGCTTCATGGAAGAGGTTGCCGCGGCCGCTGGGCGCGACCCGCTGGAGTTTCGCCGTGTCTTGATGCAAAAGCACCCCAAGCACTTGGCTGTGCTCAACGCCGCCGCCGACAAAGCCGGCTGGGGCAAGCCCCTGCCAGCCGGGGTGCACCGTGGCATTGCCCAGTTCATGGGCTATGCCAGTTACACCGCTGCCGTGGCCGAGGTGTCGGTCAAAGGCGATGAGGTGAAGGTGCATCGCTTGGTGCTGGCCACCAATTGCGGCCATGCGGTCAACCCCGACCAAATTGCCGCGCAGGTGGAGGGCTCGGTGGCCTCTGGTTTTGACAGCTTGCAAAGCCAGTCCAGCGTGGCCAATGGGCGCATGGTGGACACCAACTTTGACCGCTACCCGATTGCCCGTTTGCGCCAGTTGCCGCGCATTGAGACCGTCATTGCCCCGACCTTTGATTTTTGGGGCGGTGTGGGCGAGCCCACCATTTGCGTGGTGGCGCCGGCCATCTTGAACGCGATTTTTGCCGCCACTGGCAAGCCGGTGCGCAACCTGCCGTTGAAGAACCACGGCTTGCGCATTGTCTGAGGCCAGCTTGGGCGACTGGACGCGGCGCCAAGGTGTGGGCGGTTTGCTGGCCTGTTTGGGCTGGGCGGCGGTTCCTGCCAGGGCCCAGGCACCACCGGCCAATTTGGACTGGGCGCAGTTGTATGGCCCTTTCACCGGGGGCAGCAACCCCACGCCCGAGCGGGTGAGGGTGGTCACCCCGCGATTGGCCGACAACGGTTTGTCAGTGCCCTTGGCCGTGCGGGTGGACAGCCCCATGACCGAGGGCGACCATGTGCGCCGCGTGGTGTTGCTCTCCAACCGCAACCCGCGACCGGTGATTGCCGAGTTTGAGTTGGGCCCCTGGTCGGCCAAGGCCGAGGTGGCCACGCGGGTGCGCCTGAATGGTTCGCAAGAGGTGATGGCTTTGGTGCAAACATCGGACGGCCGCTGGTGGCGTGGCACGGCCGAGGTCGAGGTCACCGAATCCGCTTGCATGGACGCTTCCTGACATGTTGGCCCGCATCCAAGTGGCTTCCCCCGTGCGGCGCGGCCAGGCCATGGAGGTGAGATTGCTGATTCAGCACCCCATGGAGACGGGGTTTCGGTATGAATTTTCAGGCACGTCGATCGCCAAAAACGTGATCCACAGCATGAGCGCCGAGTATGGTGGCCGTGTGGTGTTTCGCGCCCGCATGGGCTCCGGGGTGGCAGCCAACCCATTGCTGCAGTTTTGGGTGCGGCCCGACCAGAGTGGTGACATCCGTGTGGTGTGGGAAGACGATCAAGGGGTCAAAGGCCAGGTCAGCGCCCGGATTGAAGTTTTGCCCGCCTGAGGGGGGCAGGGGGGTCGAGGCCGTTTCAGGCTTGGCCCCAAGGCTGGCGGCGAAACCAGGCCAGGGACAAGCCCCCGGCGCAGAGCAACAAAACCAAAGACAGCGCAGCCCACAGGGCGGATATTTCGGTGTCGCGCCGCTCCAGCGCAAACTTGGTCGACAGGTGCTCGTAAATTTGTTTCAAGTCGTTGGAGTTGCCCGCGCGGAAAAACTCGCCCTCGGTGGCTTTGGCGATGGCTTGCAAAGTTTCTTCGTCCACCTTGGCATAGAAAGAAAAACCCTCGTAGCCGGGGATAAAACCATTGGGCGTGCCAAAGGCCACGGTGTAGACGCGCACCCCGCGTTGTGCGGCTTGCTTGGCCGCCTCTAGGGGGTCGGGTCCCGTGGTGCGGCGCCCGTCGGAGAGCAGCACAATCGCGCCCGCCGAGTAGGAGCCCGCAGGCACCGGTGTGAAGCTGGGCTTGGCTTTGGGTGGGGTGGCAGGTGCGGGTGCGGGGCTGCCGTAGTTGCCATAGCCGCCAAAACCTTGACCATAAATGGCCGCCTCCAAATCGATGCCCGCATTGGGCAGCAAGGTGGACAAGGCCATCAACAAGCCGCTGCCGGTGGCCGTGCCGCGCTGCAATTGAAAACGGTCGATGGAGGCCACCAGCTCATCGCGCTGGTCGGTGATGCCTTGCACCAGTTGCGCCGCACCGGCAAAGGACACCACGCCAACCCGGATGTTGGGCGGCAGCTCGCGGATGAAATCTTTCACCGCCGCCTGGGCGGCTTTGATGCGGTTGGGCTCCACGTCTTCGGCCAGCATGCTGCGCGAGACATCAATGGCCAGCACCAAGGTCATGTAATCGGCGGGCAATACCACGCTGGCCACAGGTCGGGCCATGCCCACCACCGCGCTGATCAAGGCCAATCCCAGCAAGGCTGGGGGCACATGGCGGCGCCAGAGTTTGCGTGGGCCCATGGCGGCGCGCACCAGCGCCAGGCTGGGGTAGGCCAAGGCGCTGCGCTGTTTGCGCCGCAGCAGCCACAGGTAAAAAGCCAGCAGCAAAGGCGCCAACAAAAGCGCCCACAGGGCTTGGGGCCAAACAAAGTGCATCGGTGTCTGGGGTCGGTTGAGGTCAGAGACACTTTATCACCCCTGGCTGTGCTATGGTTTAGACATGAAACGCGCCACCGTTTACGCCAGCCAGCCGTCACCGGCGCACCAGCCCAGCCCGGGCGGGCAGGTGCCCCCCGCGCCCGCGTCCCGCACAGTGCGCTGGAAAAGCTGGTTTGTGCGCCACGAGCGCTGGGCCATGCTGCTCATGGGTTTGGCCATTGGCGGGGCCATGTGGTGGGCCAGCGAGCGTTTTGGTACGCCGCGCCAGGTGTTGACCCAAAAAGACATCGATGCAGCGGTGTTGCACACCTTGGCCACCCAAGACCTGCCTTCGCGCTCCGCCAAGGCAGCGGGGTTGGTGTGGCCGTCGGTGGTGCGGGTGCGCGCCTTTGGCACCGACCCGCAAAACCCCAAGGCCGGCGAAAAAGAATTGGGTGTGGGCACGGGTGTGGTGATCGTTGAGGACGGTACCATCCTGACCAATTTCCATGTGATCTCCAACGCCCAGCGCTTGGAGGTGACTTTTTTCGATGGCTTGGAGTCACCTGCCTTGGTGATATCGACCATGCCCGAAAACGACTTGGCGGTGATCAAGCCGCAAAAAATCCCTGATGATTTGCAACCCGCCACCATGGGCTCGAGCAGCAACCTGCAGCCCGGCGACGAGGTGGTGGCGGTCGGGTTTCCATTTGGCATTGGCCCATCGGTATCGGCCGGTGTGGTCTCGGGCCTGAACCGCTCCTTCCATCCCGAGGGCAAGATGCCCATGAAGGGCTTGATCCAATTTGATGCGGCCGCCAACCCCGGCAATTCGGGCGGGCCCCTGGTCAACCTCTCGGGCGAGGTGGTGGGCATCGTCACCGCCATCTTGAACCCCACCTCGGCGCGCACCTTCATTGGCATTGGCTTTGCTGCCACCATGGAGAGTGCGGGCAGCGCCGTGGGCATTCCCCCTTTTTGACACGGAGAAAAACCGACATGAATCCCAGTGAATGGAACCGAGGCGTCAGCGCCGATCCCAACCACGATACCGCTGCCTTGATGGAGCGCGTGTTGTACGAAGTCAAGCGCGTGGTGGTCGGGCAAGACCATTTTTTGGAGCGCATGCTGGTGGCCATCTTGGCCCAGGGCCATTTGCTCATCGAGGGCGTGCCCGGCTTGGCCAAAACGCTCACTGTCAACACCCTGGCCAAGACCATTCGGGGCAGTTTCAAGCGCATCCAGTTCACCCCCGATTTATTGCCCGCCGACTTGGTGGGCACGCGCATGTACAGCCAAAAAACCAGCGAGTTCAGCACCGTTTTGGGCCCGGTGTTTGCCAACCTGTTGCTGGCCGATGAGATCAACCGCGCCCCGGCCAAGGTGCAAAGCGCATTGCTGGAGGTGATGCAAGAGCGCCAAGTCACCATCGCTGGCGAAACGCACAAAGTGCCCACGCCGTTTTTGGTGATGGCGACCCAAAACCCGATTGAAACCGAGGGCACTTACCCGCTGCCCGAGGCCCAGGTGGACCGCTTCATGATGAAGGTGTTGGTCGGCTACCCCCAGGAGGATGAGGAGTTTGTCATCGTGCAACGGGTGATCGGTCAGGCCATTGAGGTGGCCGCCGTGACCAGCACCGATCAAATCGCGCAGTTGCAAAAAACCTGTCGCCAGGGTTATGTGGACCCCAGCCTGATCCAATTTGCGGTGAAGCTGGTGTCGGCCACGCGCCACCCCGAGCGTTTTGGCTTGGCCGATTGGTCGCGCTTCATCACCTTTGGGGCCAGCCCCCGCGCCACGATTGCTTTGATCGAAGGCGCGCGTGCGCTGGCATTTTTGCGCGGTCGCAGCTACGCCTTGCCCCAAGATGTGCTGGACTTGGTGCCTGATGTGTTGCGCCACCGTTTGGTGTTGTCTTACGAGGCTTTGTCCGAGGGGCAGACCCCCGAGGCCATCATTGCGCAAATTCTGCAAGCCGTGCCGGTGCCCGACAAACCTTTGGACAGCCATGTTCGGACTGCGCCGACGGCTTGAGGCTTGGCGCAGCCGCCCCAGCCAGCCTACTGACCCCAGCCAAGCCCAGTCAGTGGCTCAAGACTCCCCGGCATTGACCGGGCTGGTCGATGTGCCCGTGACCGATGCCACGGGCCAGGCCGAGGCCTTGATGCGGCGCTTGGAGTGGACGGTTATCAAGCGCTTGGACGGACAGTTGCAAGGCGACTACCGCACTTTATTTCGGGGCGCGGGTTTGATGTTGGCCGACTTGCGCGAGTACCAAGCGCACGACGATGTGCGCCACATCGATTGGAACGTCACCGCCCGCATGCAAACCCCGTATGTGCGTGAACACCAAGAAGACCGGGAAATGGCGGCTTGGTTTTTGGTCGATTTGTCGCGCTCGGTGGCCTTTGGTTCCGGCACTACCAGCAAGCGCATGTTGGCCGCAGAGGTGGTGGGGGTGCTGGCACGCATGCTCACCCGCCGTGGCAACCGGGTGGGGGCCATGGTTTATACCGGTGAACATGCGCATGCCGAATTCCATATTCCTGCGCGTTCAGGTCGGCGCCACATGTTGCACCTGTTGCAAACCGTCATGCAAGCGCAGGCCAACCAACCCACCAGCGAGACGCATTTGCAAAACTT
Source organism: Comamonadaceae bacterium (assembly GCA_947505915.1). The sequence goes on along the minus strand of CANNNH010000080.1, from coordinate 662 downwards.
GCTCAACGACGCGCAAAACCTGATCCGCCGCCGGTCCACGATTTTTGTGGTCTCGGACTTTTTCAGCCAACCGGGGTGGGACCGTGGCTTGTCGCAATTGGCGCGCCGCCACGAGGTGGTGGCCCTGCGCTTGTGCGATCCCCTGGAGCGCCAATTGCCCGATGTGGGTTTGGTCTTGATGGAAGACGCCGAAACCGGCGAGCAACTCCTGGTGGACACCCATGATGTCGGGTTTCGCGAACGCTTTGCCCAAGCGGCCACCCAACGCGAGGCCGATTTGCGCGCCGCCTTGGTGCGTGCAGGCGTGGATGGCTTGGAGCTGCACACCGACCAACCGCTGGACGAAGCCTTGATGCGCTTTACCCAATTGCGCAAGCGGCGCAGCCAGGTGGCTGCGGGTGCGACCAGCGCAGCGATGGCGGCAGGGGGCTGAGGGTGTTGGAGTTTTCGTCCATCCAATTTGTCTGGCCCTTGATGCTGTGGGCCTTGTTGGCTTGGCCCTTGATGGTGGCCGTGTACGTTTGGCTCACCCGCGCTGGGCGCTGGCCGAGTTTGCATTTGCAAGTCCATGGGCCTGGCAACTCTGCCACGGCAGTGGCGCCAACGCCAAACCCAGTATCGGTTCTGGCACCAGCGCCGACGCCACCTCGCCGCAGGGCTTG